>CAYXVU010000081.1:0-23476 GCA_964468725.1 uncultured Clostridia bacterium | reverse complement strand
TCCTTCCCGGCAAAACGTTCGGTTTTGCTAGACCACCTGACGCACGGCTGGCGGCTCAACGGCAAAGGATTTCAGATGTTCGATGAAGGCGCTAGCTGCACGGCGCGACAACTCTTCCGGCTTGCAGCCGAGCACTTTGATGCACTCTTCTTCGGCGTTGACCTTTTGTGCGTTGGCGATGGCGCGGATGGCGACCAGTTGTTTTGGGGTCACCAAATCGGCCATCGTTTTGGCGACGGGTTCGCTGGGAAAGCTCTTATTGTCATTACGCGGTGCAAAGTTGTGATTCGACGGATTCATCTCTTCCTCTTTTCGATAAAGTTCGCGGGCCACGCCGAATTTGACTGCCGCCCGTTTGAGCGCGTCGTGTTCAGCTTTTTTAATGCCCTTTTCGTCATAGGCCGAACCGGTTCCCACACCTTGTCGGGTTACGCCTTGAATAGTGATCGAAGCGGTGACGGCAACGAAATCGCCGATCTGCCGCACTTCGTTGACCTGATGCGACCAGTCGGGACAGATGCGGTCGAGCAGATCAGCAACCGTGTGCCATTCGACGTAGTCTACTTCGTGCTCGCGGCCTCTGCCATCCACCCAGCCGACGCGATGTTTGACCAGTTCGGGTGACACCGCTTGCGACAACTCTTTCAGAACATCGGAAAACGCTAGGGAAATCATTCGCTTCTCCTTTCGATCAACCTCTTCACGGCTTGCCGCCCCTAGTCGATGACTGTGACCAGTGCCGTCTGTACTGATTGCCGAAACGGCTTGGGTGGGCGGCTCAAGGTGAAACTTAACCGCTAAGATATGTTCGCAACGAAAGCCTGGCTCTTGCGGGCTGCGCGCCGCAAAATCTGCACAATTACAGAGTACATGCCCCTCTTCTGCATCACGTCGGACACGAAAGGTCTCTGGTTTCCCATCAAGGGTCGTAACCGCAAACCCGTCGTAGTCGCGTTCCACACCGCCGCGCGCGGCAATCTCTTGGGCGCGGCGAACAATCAATTTTCGATAATCAATAGCTGCACTCATGACAACACCCTCCTTGACAACCTCTCTTGCAAACGGCAAACCAGTTGGGCTGATGGAGCCGCTTCAACCGGCAGATCATCTAACCGATCACACTGCCCCTGCTCTAATGCTTCGATGCGGGCCTCCATCTGCCTGATGATGTGGCTCAGTTGCTGAATCCGTCGCCCCAAGGCGTCAAAGCTGTTCCAAATATCTTCAGAATGGCAGGTCATTGCTTGTCGCCTCCCACTGATAATTTGGATGCCCAGATTCGCCGCTTAGGGCATGACCGTCTGTCCCTGTACGCGTTTCATTTGTAATACAGGGCGACAACTCGAACTCTGCCTCTACTTGCTGCGACCAGAATTCATAGCCCGCCCAAATGTCAAACTCGTTTGCCTCGAACCGCTCATTGCTGAAAGTGCCTGCTCTCTCAACCATTTCATTACCCTCATCTCCGATCAATGTCAGCCTTCTGTTTCATACGTGCAACATCGTATCACCGTCCGCGTCGTGTTGCAAGTATAAAATAAAGTGTTGCACGCAACACGGACATTGTGTTATACAAAACTGGGAACAAAGGAGGTCTTCACAATCATGGGAGAAGCCACGTTAGATATTGTTGAATTGGGAGAGTATGTAAAGCGCAAGCGCGAGGATGAAAAGCTTTCTCTGCGCGATGTTGCGCAAAAAATCAACGTGAGCGCGTCAACGCTTTCACGCATTGAAAACGGCATTGGCACACCTGACAGCGCAACGCTAGCCAGACTAGCGGCTTGGCTGGGGATTCCGCTGGAGAGGCTGATGAGAGGGTCACTGATGGAATCAGTTGTAGGAAGATCGCCGGAAGAAGTGGCGGAGCCGGTCATCTACTTTCCGACCGAACCGACGCCCAACATTGTAGAAGCGCATTTGCGCGCCGACCGCAATTTGAAGCCGGAGATGGCCAAAGCGCTGGCGGAACTCTTTCGGGTTGCCTATTCGCAATTTGCAATCCAAAACAAGGGTGCTGAAGAAGTGGATCAATAATGAGCGAAGACCACAGGGAGCAACACCTTTCAATCGAAGCGTTGCTGCCTCCGTCAGCCAAGCGGCGAGTCCACGAACGCATCGCTCTCAAGATTCGAGAATTTGCCGGTGTCGCTCTCGACCAGCCGCTCAATCCGTGGAAGCTTGCGCCTTATGTCAAGCTTCGCGTCACCAACTTACGAGAAGTTCAAGGGCTATCGGAGGAAACGCGCAAACTCTTGCTTGGCGATATCGGCAAGAACTGGTCGGGCGGCGCAACGCGGCCACTGCCGGACGGCTCTCGTCTGGTATTTCTCAATCCCAATCATACAAAAGAACGTCAAGCGGCAACCTTGATGGAAGAGGTCTGTCACGTCGTTCTCGGCCACTCTCCGACCCGACTGACCATGACCGAAGAGACCGGCATCGCCCTGCATTTTCGCAACTTCAATGAGAATCAGGAAGAGGTGGCCTATTCGGTCGGAGCCGCTGCCTTAATTCCCTTCTTCAGTCTCAAACAGGCCGTGTTGGCCGGATTGCGTTCCGATATGGTTGCCCGTAAATTCGTCGTCAGCCGCGAACTGGTCGAATACCGAATTAAAGTTTGCGGCTTATGGGCTGACTATAAACAACAGGGCAAACAGGCCGGATAAGCAACCTTTCTCGCTATCATCCTTCTCCAAAACTGAAAGGCTTCTCGGTGAAGTTTCACCGAGAAGCCTTCATCGTTGTCGGGATCGCACTCGAGTACCAAGCGCCGCCGCTCAGCGCAGGAACTGCGTTAGCATCTCTGAGGTGACCGAGCCTATGATTTTTACATCCGTGTCGCTATAGGAGACACTCACCGTCTTGAGCAGTTCGGCAATCGGCGCCCTCTTCGGATCGCTACTAGACCCGATGAAAGCTCTCGCCATGCCTAACAGCCCATTGAGTTGATCGGCCATTGCGCGTGCCGCTTCAGCAGCATCGCTACGCAAAGTCGCATGGATGTCCACTGAAGAGGTGAAGTCAACGGTGCCGAAAATCAACTTGATTGCCGAAAAATCGAATGCCTCTATCTGCCCCGTCCGCAGGGCGCTGCCGGACGCCCTATTCATGTCTATCGCAAAACGGATAGGGGCTGCGTAGTTTTGCGCCATGACGGAGCCAAGCTTCGCATTCTGTGTGATGTTCGGTCGGGCGCCCAGCCTGGCATCAATCGAAGCACGTACGCCACCCGCGCTGCCAACCGAGGCCGTATTGGCATCGTAAAAGACAAACGACACGCTTTCATTGTTTCGGTCAGCACCCGGTTTGGTGAGTTTGCGGGCTTCGTAGACATCGAAGTTTTTATATCTCTCCATAGTCAATCGCAACTCCGTATCAGCGCGCAGGCGTGCCAGCATGTCCGACGGGCTGAAGGAGCCGGAAATCACCACCACCGGATCACCCTTGCCGAGTGCTGAGAAGACGGCGGCGACGGCGTGCACATCCTCCAACCGCAATCCGATCTTCGCGATATCATATTGCAGGTCATCAAGACCTTTTCTGATCCGATTCTCGCTGGTCAGAGTTGACCAAAAACTGCTCCTCACAACCCGATCTATATCGGCGATGAAGACAAACCCGCCATCCGGCAAGGATTGCAACAGACTGTCGCTGGCAGACATAGAGCGAGCCGATGACGACCCAAGGCTTAGCCCAACGACCAGCGCAACCGCTAAAAAGTAACTCGCTATTTTTCTCATAAGCTTCCGTCTCCCGATTTTATTTTCTCTCTCGAACCTTCTCGCATCTGCCTCGACAATCGGCAATGCCGATGCCTGACCGATTTGATGCTCTCAACTTTCTGAACTCAGCTTGCCAAATCACGGATGAAAACGTTGCTCGGCGCGGGAAAGTTTACTCAGCCGCCGTTTTTCTCGCCCAAGTCTGACGGGCTTGCGGGTCATAACGTTGCGTCGGTCAATTCGTCTTCCATTGATTGGCCTTACCAAAACCTAATAACGCAGGTGGCGCGCCATCGAATGCAACTTTGTTAAATTGTGGCGGCAAAAAATCGGTGGCAACCGTTTCCCGCTCTCGTCTTTGAAAGCCGCTTTCCCTGCGCACCGCATCCATACAGGCAGCCCGCAGGTGTTATTCGAAGCGCGGGAAGAGATCGCCGCTCAGCGATGCGCCATAAAATTTCATTTGTTCGGACAGCCTATCTCATGTAGGATGGGATGAGACTGGCGACAGGGCGTAGAGAAATGCGCGGAGGTGAGAGAAGTTAGTTGACAACGCACGCATCATCATTCGTTATTCAGCAGGGCGGGTTGTCAACGCCACCGTTGCCCGTACACATCGGCAACCGAACGTGAAAAGGTTGATATAGCGAAATGATATTTTGCCAGAATTGTACTCATCCCAATTCCTATAACCGTGAATCCTGCTCTGAGTGCGGAACCCGTTTGATGATTGTTACCCCGACGCGGTCGGCCCTTGCCTATGGCGGCGTCGAAAGTTTAGTCCGGCCTTCTCTGGAAGAGCATCTCTTTGAGCGAATTAGCGAGCTCGAATCCTCCGTATTGCGCGCTCACGAGCGCATCGAGACGCTACTCAATTTGATTCATCGTCAAGCCACCAACGGGCTATACGATCATGCGCGCCTCGACGCTTTGGTCGAACACTTATCGGAAAAAGATTTCGTTGAAGATGAAGAGTTGGAGAGTTTGTGGCGCAATCGTATTGCCGCGCATTATGAGGAGGTGGATGAACAGGAGTTGCTCACGGCTCGCCTCAAAAGCGTGATGAATGATTTCAAAGGCGAAAACCTTGATCTCTTTTCGCGGCTCATTGAGATGGGCGCCGATCTGCTGCTTGATGGCAATCAACGACGCGGCATACGGTATTTTGAAAAAGCCCTGTTGCTCGACCCGGCCAATCTCTCGCTGGCTTTCTTTATCGGCGAGCACTTCTTTCGCATCAACAAGCCGCTGCTTGCACAATCCTATTTGCAACGCGTCGTCGATAAAGAAGAGGCGAATTATTCGGCCTTGCTGATGCTTGGCGTCATCTGCGGCGACGATGGAAATCTCGACCTTGCCAAGTCCTACTTACAGCGCGCTCTCAAGTTGAAGAAAAACTCCTTCACCGCGCATTACGGCTTGGGGCGCATCTTTGTTAGTGAAGGAAAACTGCCCGAAGCCATCACCCATCTCAAACGCGCCTTGACCCTGCGACCGACGCCGGAGATGTATTACATCGTCGGACGTGCCTATCTCGAAGACGGACGCACCGATATCGCCGTCCGCCATCTGCGCCGCTGCATTGAGATGGACCCGAAATTTGATGCCGCACTCTATCATTTGGGACTGATCTATCTGGGGCAGGAGAATCATCTGCTGGCGCAAGAGCATTTTCGCGCCGCTTACGAAATCAATCCGCGAGAGACGCGCTACCGCATTGCTTTGCGAACCCGCAAGGCCGGGCGACTGGCACCGCTTCCGGTATTTGGTCGGGCGACCGTCTCCAGTCGCAAAGTGGTCACTAGCGGCGATGTGCGACTCGCCGAACTGATTCGCAACGACCTCTTCAATTCGCCGCCCAATGGGATAGATCGCAAAGGTCACAAGCGCGGATAAGCGACAACCAGATTTCGAAAAGAGAAACGGCAGAAACGCAAGGGACAACTTGCGCTTCTGCCGTTTGATTTTAACTGCGTTAGTGAGTGGTCACGCTCTGATGTGATCGGCAACCGTTGGGCATAACCGAAACACTGCGAGCCGTCGTCTTGAAAGCCTCGCTCGTATCGGTCGTCAGGCTGTAGACATCGAAGCCTAACGAATCCAGATAACTTGCCAGGTCGTCGCTCGATGAAATGTACAGAACGGGTTTGTGGCCGTAATAATCTGTGATCTCAAGGAGCCGCTCAATGACTTCAGTCGGGGAAAAGGTGATTTTCGGATCCCGGAAACTAGCCATCATGAACTCCTTTCTTTGTATTCTTACGTAACTCAGCGTCAATCAGTTTTCAAAGTCGCTCCGATAAGATGCGCGAGCCTTCTTTGAAGTTGGTTTTTCTTACCGCTTACCTTCAAAAGGAAGAACGCGACCACCTCTGTAAACTTGCGGAGAGCTTTCTCGCATGAATGGAAATCGCCCCGATGCCCTCATTCATTCCCGACCGGCAACAAAAAATGAAAAGCCAGCATCGGGCTGGCTTTTGCAAAGGGAGTGTACGAATGGAAATCGTCTAAATGAATACCCCAAGGCTCTAACTTTCGGTCGCAGCCGGTTTGCTCTCGGTCTTCTTCTCCGGCTTCTCTTTCTTCTCTGCCGCAGATTTGCCCGAATAATCGGTGGCATACCAACCTGACCCTTTGAGTTGAAAACTGGTGCGTGAAATCATCTTTTCTAATTTGCCGCGGCACTTTTGACATTTTTTGAGTGGCGCATCGCTGACCTTCTGCATCACTTCGATGTGATCGCCGCACTTTCCACAAACGTACTCATAAATCGGCATGCTCCTTCACCCTCCAATACAAATATCCAATTACCTTGTCATACTAGCACATCGTCTGCCGCTCGCGTCAGGCCACCTGTCGCCTGCGCCTTGCCCGACACTCGAACTCTCACACAACAGTCAAGACAAACACTAGTGAAGAGACGTTGTCGGGATTGATGACGCGGATTTCGTGTCGCCCCGGCGCGAGGGTGAGGCTTTTGATCACCAGTACGCCCTTCTTAAATTTAACTTTCGGCGTGCTGGCGTTAATCATCAGCACGGCGTTGCGGTGAAAGCGCTCGCCTTCGACGGTCAATTTCTTTCCCGGCTTGTAGACCACTTTCGTAATCACCGGCACGGTCGCCGGATCAAGCACCTTCAGTTGCAATTGCCCCATTGCGCTCTGTGCCGATTGGTCGCGCACCAGCAAATTGACCGTAAACGTCCCGCTCGTTGTCGGAGTGCCGGTAATCGCACCCGTCCCGGCGTTCAAACTCAAGCCCGCAGGCAACGCCCCCGAAGCAACTGACCAGGTGTAGGGCAATGTCCCCCCCGACGCCGCAGGCTGATAGCTGAAGGCACTGCCCATCAACGTTTCCAGCAGCGGCGCAACCTCAAGGGACAAGGTCGTCGGAATTACGGTTATGGCATAGTCCCGTTGCGCAGTGCGCGACGTTGCATCCGTCACGCGCACCGTGAAGTTCGCGGTTCCGGCTGTTGTCGGCGTGCCCGTAATCGTATTGCCCGTCAATGTCAATCCCGCAGGCAACGCCCCCGAAAGCAGCGACCAGGTATAAGGCTGTGTGCCGCCGGTCGCTGACAAGGCTTGGTTGTAAACTACGCCGCGGGTGACAGAAGGGAGAGCGGCTGTTGTAATTATCAAGGACGGCGGCAAGATATTGATCGTGATGATCTTCTGCGCTGTGCGCGATTGTGAATCGCGCACCTGCACAGTGAGTGCCGTCGCGCCGGTCGCTGTCGGCGTGCCGGACAGCAAGCCGTTTGCAGGGTTGAACATTAGGCCAGCAGGCAGCGTGCCCTCAATCAGCGACCAAGTAAAGGGCGCGCTGCCGCCCGTCACCATCAGTTGATGCGAAAAGGCGAGGCCAACCGCTCCATCGAGAATCGCCGGACTTGTGACAGACGGCGCGGTTCCGGTCGCCGCAACCGTGATGGCGATATTTGCCGATGGTTCGCCGAAAAGGCCAATTCCATCGTTAAACAATTGCCATTGGAAATTGTAGGTTCCCGGCGCAGTTGGTGCGGTCAAGTTAAACGATACGTCGAGGCTCTGACCGCTGGCCACAAAGTAATCCGCCAAGAGAATGCGATCCGCTCCCCAAGTAGTATTGCCTGACGGATTCGCTGAGTTGAGACGAAAACCGAAATTGCCATCCCAAGCGGGCGTGCCGGTATTCAGCCATTGTAGATTGACAGCGAACGATTGCCCCGCTTGCACCATCATCGGCACGCTTTGCGTGGTAAAGTGCGAATCGAATCCTGGCGCGCGCGGGCGGATGCGAATCGAGAATGGCTTTTCGACCACTGCGCCGTTGCCATCGCGGACTTGCATGGTGAAATTGAACGTTCCTTCGGCAGCCGCAAAGCCGCTGATATGACCGCGCGTTGTGGAACTCATCCCGCTTGGCACTCGACCCAGACCGGGAACAACGCCGAAGGTATAAGGCAGCCGCCCACCTTTGGCAATGACGACTTGAAAATAGTAGGTGCCGAACAAGCCATCCGGCAGCTCCGATTCGGTCGCAAATTCCAGCGGGCTGCTGCCGCCGTCTTCGACCGGATAAACGAACCGTATCCCCTCCTCATCATCAGCACGCAGCGCCGCGCAGCGCCCATCGAAATGGGCTGACGAGAACATCGTCGCATCGGCAAATTGCGAATGCCCCAGTCCGAGCGTGTGACCGATCTCGTGAGTCGTGATTTCTTGCACGTCACAATGGTTTTCAAAACTGCAAAACGAATAGGGATTGAAAGCGATGAAGGCCGAAGTCGCCCGATAAAACAGCGTGCCGTTTACGATCTTGCTTTGCGAAGTTGTCCACCGCAGCCCGCCGAGCGCCACGATGCGCGAGCATTCTTCGGTTGGCAAAAATCTCCCGTCGCAGTCATTAAAGGAGATGACATTCACGTTGTTGCGATTGGTGCAAGCTTCGGTCACGCCGCCTTCTACCAACCGCAAGGTACATCCTTCGACATTCGACCAGGCATTCATCGCCGCCGTAATATCATTGCGAATCTGCGCATTCGGGCTGCCTGCGGGGTTGACGGAAAAGATGACCGGTCTGCCGCTGTCCGGCTCGAACCAGCGCGGCGGTTGCGTGTTATTGTACAAAGCGAATTGCGGTTGCAAGCCGCCGCTACGCGCTTGCGCGCCATATTCGGAAGGCGCAGCGCGCATTGGGATGCCCGCATAGTTGGCTTCTTCGAAAGCGCGCGAACGCGCATAGGTGGCTTGCACGCGCCCTTGAATCATAGCGCGGTATGCGGCCAGTTCCATCTCTTCCGTCGCCGTGCCGCGCGATGCCTGACCGGGCAGCATCACCACATGGCAATCGGCTGCCGCGCGCTTGACCATCAGTCGGCCGCTGTCACGATCTTCATAAAGCGAAAACTTGCCTAAGAAGAGTTGATGGGTGCGGAAGCTGCCGTCGCGCCAAGTATCGAGATAGAGCAACACGCTCTCACCCGCCACATACTGCGGCGTGCCATAGACGATGCTGCCTTGATCGGCAAGCCGCCCGCCTTCCTCTTTCAATACGAGGCGTTTTTCGGTGAGGCCGCCTTTCCAGACTTCGCGCACTTTGATCGTGATATAGGTGAAGATGCGATTTTGCTCAGGGTCGAGCGCCGCGCTGACCGATAAGACTTTGCCGCGCACGATAGCGCGCGCGCCGATAACCATTTCGTCGTCCGATGGTTTCGAAATCGTCGTGGCGTTCGCCTCTACAACGCCCAACGATACCAGCGCCGTCAGCAACGCAGCCCGCAACAAAACTCTCCGCCAAAGATTGCTCATATCGGGTCAACTCATCGCGCCAAAATAACCGGCTTGCACACGGTAATCGCTTCGGAGGCTTGGGAGAATCACAGCTTGGCCGCAGCAAAGGGGCTATACGGTATGGCATCTGCTGACAGATAGCAAGCTGTCGTTGTGTTCGCTTGGAAGACTAATCCCCCCGGCGCGAGGTGTCAATCAAAGAGGACTATTTCAAGTTCACATAATCGCTGTGCTACACTCGCTTTTGTAAGGCTAGAGGAGAGCACCCGATGACGAACGAACCGCTTGATCGTACGGCTTCGCAAGAGAAGCAATGGGACACATCGCTTTATGACAATCGCCATTCGTTCGTCTGGAAGTCCGCAGCGGATTTGGTCAAGCTGCTTGCACCTGAAGCAGGCGAGCGCATTCTCGATCTAGGGTGCGGCACAGGCCATCTCACCCGGCAAATCGCTGCGCATCCGATTGAGGTTATCGGCCTCGATCATTCGCCGCAGATGATCGAAGAAGCGCGGCGCTACTATCCGCAGATTCGCTTCGAAGTCGGCGACGGTATGAATTTCCGCTTCGACCAACCGTTCGATGCCGTCTTCTCGAATGCCGCGCTGCACTGGATGACGAAACCGGATGAGGTCATCGCCTGCGTCTATCGCGCCTTGAAACCCGCTGGTCGCTTCGTTGCCGAGATGGGCGGTAAAGGCAATCTCACAGCCATTCACGGAGCCATCAACCGCGCGGTTGCAGCGCGCGGCTATGCCCCGCTGCAAGAAGAGAGCCTCCTCTTCTTCCCTTCGATTGGTGAGTACGCGATGCGGCTCGAACGACAAGGCTTTCGCGTGCGCCAAGCCTGGCACTTCGACAGGATGACGCCGCTCGAAGAGGGTGAGCACGGGTTGCGAAACTGGATTGCCATGTTCGGGGATAAATTCATTGGCACAGTGCCGCCGCCTTTGCGCGACGAGATCATCAGAGAAGTCGAAGAGGAGTTGAGGCCGCTGCTATACGGCGACGGAGGCTGGTCTGCCGATTATGTTCGCTTGCGCTTTATAGCGGTTAAACCGTAACTGACACAATCTTTCAACGACTCAGGTATGCAACCGATGATGAGCCTTTCGGATCACCATGAATGCCAAGCCCTTTCGAGCGTCTTTCAGGGCGGATTGTGCGAACAGTTGACCAACCGTCCGCCACAAACCTTGCCCCCCGGTCAAATTATTTATGCCATCGGTGACCGCGCGCGCAGCGTCTATTATCTGCATCAAGGGTTGGTCAAGCTGAGCGCCATTTCTGAAGATGGCAAAGAGATTATTTTGAACGTCCATAAAGCGGGCGAGATTTTCGGCGAATTCTGCCTGTGCGAAGGCAGCCGCAATGAGATGGCCGTCGCTATGCAGACCTGCGAAATCGTCGAAATCCAATTCGAAGAACTCATCCAACATCTGCAAACGAATCAAGTAGCGATGTACAATTTTTTGGTTTCGGTGTGTCAGCGATTGTCGCGGGCGCATCAGATCATCTGCGAATTCTCATTCGACAATCTGCCGGAGCGATTGGCCAAAGCCTTGCTCCGGCTTGCCGATGAATTCGGGCAAGAGAGCGCCGGTGGCGTCGAATTGTCGCAATACATCACCCAAGAAGAGTTGGCGCAGATGGTTTCGGCCAGACGCGAAGTCGTTTCGACCGTGCTCAGTCGTTTGCGTCAGCGCGGGCTAATTGATTATTCGCGTAAAGGCAAGCTGACGATCAATCGCCGCGCACTCGTCGCCTACCTTGCAGAGCAAGACGCTCCCGCCTCGCCCATCCATAAACAAGAGAAACAAGCTGGTCAAGCCTAACGCTGCTTGCCAGGGCATCGAGGGCAAAACCTACGAACCGCGAAGCGTGCGAATTTGCGACACCGCTCACGAATGAATCGCACAGGTTGGCACGATTGGAGGCGACTTCTCTTCTTACGCACCTGCGAATCTTTCTCACCGATTTGTTAGCTAGCTAACTTACTGCCGACCGACTTTGCGTTATGTTCGGAGCATCAAAAAGGAGGTCGTTCTATGTCGCTGACTGTGATTATCGTGCTGTTCGTCGTTGCCGCACTCGGCGGTTTCGTCTTAGCGTCGTTTCACTTTCGCAATAAGCCTGCGCCCAAAGCCCTCATCGTCGTACACGCATTGGTAGCTGCGATTGCGCTGGTGGGCTTGATCCTCTATGCGGCGCGGCAATAAACGAGCCGCACCGTGCGTCATCTGGCAAGGAACCACGCCCATGCGAACGCCCGCGCGAATTGGCAAACACCCGCTACATCCGATGAGTGTCGCCTTGCCCATCGGATTGTGGGCGGCGGCATTCGCGTTCGATGTCTTGCACATTTGGCGAGGCGACGAGTTATGGGGCACGCTGGCCTTTTACAACTTGGCAGCCGGGTTGATTGGCGCACTGGCGGCAGCTATTCCGGGCTTTGTGGATTACGTCTCGCTCAATGATGAAACCGTTCTCCGCATCGCCCATTGGCATTTCGGCGTGACGCTCACGACCGTCACCGTCTACGCGGTCAATTTTTGGTTGCGAACCGAGGCGGGCAAAGGGCTGATCGGCGATACGGCGCTGGTTCCGTTTCTGCTTTCGAGTTTGGGAATGTTGCTGGTAGGCTTTTCGGGCTGGTTGGGCGGCGAATTGGTCTTCGCGCACGGCGTCGCCGTCGAAGTCGAACCGGGCCAGTCAACCGGCCAACGCGATCTGCATAGTACTTCTAAAAAGTAAGGTTGGACTGTTTATGATTGGCAGGAGCAATCAACCGACGACTCTGAGCGAAGCCTTCTCTTCGGTTACTCTTTCGTAATGCTCTGCCGCACTGAGCAGCATCACTCGCGGACGGGCTGCGCTAAATACTTTGCCGCTTTTTCATCCGTCAATCGTTTAAGCGTCTGCTCATCTTCGCTGCCAAATACCACATACTCATAGATGACATCGTAAAGATAATAGGTGGCGCATTCCGGGCATTGCTTCACGTAGGTATCGCCGGGCGGGTTCAGTTCTTTCACCGTCACCAATTCATAGGCAGCCCTCGGCACGAAGGTGTCTTCTTCCGGGCGACCGACGGTTTGCAGGCCGTTTTCGTAATCGCGCAGTTGCGAACAGATGCGACAATGCAGGTGGCGCGGCTCTTGATCGGGTGGTGAGGACATAAATCCTCCGTATCGTGATGAAGATTTCAGGCGCGGGCGACAGCAATCTTCGCTCTTTTACTACTTGTTGGCTGCGGGCTTGAACAAGCTGCGAAAGGCTTTGAGTGCAGCCGGATGATAGATCGTCGAATGCTTCTCTTCCGGCATCTCTTGGTAATGCCAGCGCAGACCAGCGGGCGCATTTTGGCGAAGCACTTCAATAAAGCGCGGCCTGCTCTCGGCAATGTCTTCGCTACTGCTCGCCAGATAGAGCGTCTTCTCAAGCTTTGGTTGCGCACGCAGTCGCTCACCGGCGCTCTTCGTCAACCTTTGATCGTTCCACCACAGACTCGGGTCGAAGGCGATGTAGGTGTCGAATAGATCAGGGGCAACAAGAAAAGTCTCGACAACGAAGAATCCGGCGAGCGATTCGCCCACGATGGCCGTTTCATTGGTCGTGCGATAGCGCCGCTTCACCTGCGGCATCAGCTCATTGCGGATGAATCGCCGGAAGGCTTGCGAGCCTCCCGCATGGGGCGCCATCTTTTTGTCCTCAGCGTTTTCCGTCGGACTGGTCAGGTCACGACGGCGCTCGGTATTTTCAATTCCCACCAGCAGAAATGGTCGCATCGTCCCATTGCCCACTGACACCTGCACCAGTCCGGCCACATGCAGAAAATCTTCGCCGATGCCGCCATCCGGCATGTAGAGCACCGGCACGCGCAGGTCCGAAGAGTCCGCATAACCGGGCGGCAGATAGACATTGATGCGCCGGGTTTCGTTAAGAACCTTAGACTCAAGGGTGAAGGTTTCGCCAACCACCAACGGCGACGTTTGCCCGCTGGCGTTCGCAGGCAGATAGAATGGGAGAAAGAGCAGGCTACAAAAAATCGCCACGAAACCGGCGGGCAGTTTCCTCACAAACCATTGCCTCCTGAAAAAAGCGTACTCCATCATAGTAACTTGCAAAACAAAAGTAAGCACCGCCCTTGTGAAGCGGTCAGAGGCCGCCCTACGCAGAGCAACTTTTAGATCGCGTCTTCAGCCCGTACCAGTTACTCCGAGTTTTTTTCGCGCGCCTCTTGATGCCGATTCATATAGTCGCGCATGGCGGCGATTCTCTCCTTTGCATCAGGCATTCTCATCACCACCTTTTCCAGGTTTGACAGATAAAAATATGGCGGCACTCCCGGCAGAGATTTGAAGTCCGCAATGAAGGGTTCCAATTTCGCATAGACTGCTACGTGTTCCGTATTCGTATCGTTGAACATCTGTTCATCAACAACTCCATGATTGACGAAGGCGGCGGCCATATCCCAATACGACACGACCATGCGAAAATCGGCGCTGTGTTCGCTCATCAAAACTTTTAACACATCCCTCGCGCTTTCCGGGTGAAACTCGGTCGTAAACCAGTCGCGGGCTTTCCGCATAGTCTCCTCACGCCGAATCTCATAGAGACGAAGAATCAGATTTGCCCCATCTTGCTTCTCACTCATTGTGCAACTCCTATGGCTAAGTGCGGGGGGAAACCTGCGGCACAATGTCGCGGCCATAGGCTTCAACTGTCTCTTCTTCATCCCCGCTCATCAGGTAAATGTTGAATTGCGTTACGCCGATCTCGGCGAGTTCTTTCAACCTGCGTACATGTTCTGCCGCGTTGCCGACGATGGCAAAGCGATCAACAATCTCATCGGTCACAAACTCGGCATTCGAACTGCCGACCTCGGCATGGTGCAAATAGTCGTATCCCTTGCGACTCTTCACATAGGCAGTCAACGCATCAGGCAATTGCTCCATGCCGTAGCGCGCGATCAAATCAACCACGTGATTCGATACCAAGGCCGGAAACCAACGCACTTGGTCGCGCGCCTTCGCTAAATCGTCCGACACCCAGACGGGGGCGGCAGCCATCACGCGAAACTGTGAGAAGTCTTTTCCGACCTCTTCGCACCCTTCTTTGACATACCCCAAACACCACTGAATCAAATCCGGGTCGGCAAATTGTAAGATCACGCCATCGCCTGCGCGTCCCGCACAGCGCAGTGCCTTCGGCCCATAGCCTGCAATCCACACTGGCGGCACATCTTTAGTCGTCCAGGTGAATTGCAAATCGCGCTCTTCGTATGTAACCGTTTCGCCCGCGCATAGGCCTTTGACGACATTGACCGTCTCTTCCAGCCGCTCAAGCGTCAGCGGCTTTTTGCCCATCACGCGGCGCGAGCTATCGCCGCGCCCAATCCCCAAATCCATACGTCCGCCGGTGATGCGATTGATCGTCGCCAGCAGGCTGGCCGTCACCGTCGCATCGCGCACACCAGGATTGGTGACGCAGGTTCCAAGTCGCATCCTTTCTGTCTGTGCGCCTATCAGCGTGAGCAGCGGATATGGCTCTTGCCATAAGACGTGCGAGTCGAAGATCCAGCCGTAAGCGAACCCTGCCGCTTCGGCTTGCTGTGAGAGCGCCACAATACGCCCGTGCTCCATATCGGGTTTGAAGGTAATGGCAAATTCCAACATGGTCGGTAGTCAGTGCCGGATGGCCGGTGGCCAATTGCAGCGTCTCAGTTTTGCAACTGACCGGCAACCTCCACACACCGACGGCCCTCCTTTCACCAAAGATTAATAAACAGGCTTCCGGGGCGGAGTCAGTTGGCATTCATTCTTTGACCAACTCGTCGTAGGTTTCCGGTCGGCGGTCGCGGAAGAATTGCCAAGTGTTTCGCACTTCGCGGATCTCATCAAGATTCAAATCCGCAACCACCAATTCGTCCTTGTCACGCGAAGCCTGCGCGATGATCTTGCCGCGCGGACTGCAAAAATAGCTCTTGCCGTAGAATTCGCCGACATCCCAAGGCTGTTCGTGACCGACGCGATTGATCGCCCCGACGAAGTAACCGTTCGCCACTGCGTGTGCAGGCTGTTCGAGTTCCCACAAGTATTCTGAAAGCCCTGCGACCGTCGCCGAGGGATTGAACACGATCTCTGCGCCGCCCAATCCCAACGCCCGCGCGCCTTCGGGAAAGTGGCGGTCATAGCAGATGTAAACCCCGATGCGCGCAAAGGCGGTTTCGAAAGTCGGGTATCCGAGGTTGCCCGGTTTGAAATAGAACTTCTCCCAAAATCCCGGCGCAACGTGCGGAATATGATTCTTGCGGTACTTGCCCAGATATTTGCCATCGGCGTCAATCACCGCCGCCGTGTTGTAATAGACTCCCGTAATCTCTTCTTCGTAAATCGGCACAATGATGGCCATGCCGTGTTTTTTGGCGACCTCTTGCATCAGCCGCGTGGTCTCGCCGTCGGGAATCTTTTCAACCGCGTCATACCACTTGGTCTCCTGTTCGGCACAAAAATAGGGCGTCGTAAAGACCTCTTGCATGCAGAGGATTTTGACATCTTGCACAGCAGCCGCTTCGATAAACTGGAGATTCTTTTCGATGTTGGCTCGCTTGATCTTTTCGATTGGCTCTTCAACCGGGCAAGCGTTGGTAGTTTGAATGAGTCCACATCTGACGATTCTTGCCATGACAGTCGCTCCTTATGAAGGGATTGAAGATTTCGAATTGGGGGTCTGGCAGTTAGGCAGAATACGCAAAGAGATAATCCGTCCGCTGCGGATCGCCCAACCGAATCCCCAAGCCGAAATCCCCCATCCCCCATCCTAAAATTTCACTTCTAAATTCACCCAAGTCGTTTGCGGCAGCCCGTCTCGCAGTTCGGGGTTGAACTTATATTGCATCACCGCCTGCATCGCGCGTTGGTCGAGGCCGTAACCCAGACGTTTGGTGACATAGGCGCGCACGGCATAGCCATCAGCGCCGACCAAAGCGCGCAACTCTACGGCGCCGGTGATGCGGGCGCGCAAGGCGCGTTCGGTCGCTGCCGCCTGCACGGATTGCAAAACCGAGAGCGGACGATTCGCCCGCGACATCTCCGTCGGCACGGGGGCGCTGGCAGATGTTGCGCGACGCGGGCGCGAGCGCGACGCGATCAGTTGCTCACGCGCCTTCAAGCGTTCCAGAGAGTTCTGCACGACTTGCCGATAGCCCTCTAAAAACGCATCGTCAATGTTGACCAGATCGAGATTGACCAGTGCGGCATAGAGATGGTCTATCGCTTCGGGGTCGTCAATCTGCCCAATCGCCCACACCGCGTCGTAGCGCACATCAATCGAAGCATCGTTGAGCGCGTCAACAAACTCTTCGATGCCTTCAAAGTCTTGCATCAAGCCGAGCGCAACCAGCGCATTCGAGCGCACGGCAATCGAGTCTTCCGCGAGCGCATTCGACAGCGCCGTGATAGCTTTGTGATCGCCGATCATGCCAAGCGCGAAGGCCGCCGATGCGCGCACCTCTTCCTCTTTGTCCTGTAACGCCTTGAGCAGATGCGGAACGGCGCGCGGTTCAGTCATCTGGCCGAGCGCAAAGGCCGCCGCTTCGCGCACGCTCGCATCTTTATCAAGCAGCGCGGTAATCAGGCCCGATAGCGCGTTGCGGGCGCGCAGCGCAGCGATTTGATTGGCGGCGGCGCGGCGTTTGATCGGGTTTGTGTGCTTCAAATCGGCCAGCAGTTCCGGCGACGCATTTACGGGTCGGGCGGGGATTTGGGCGAGGCTTGCGGGAGACAACCCCGCGCCGCAACAGACGACCAGCGACACGGCAAGTAACGCCAAGCGGCGAGTTCGGGTGTTGAGGTTTGCAATCAATCGGTTCTTCACCTGAGTGATAATTCTTCGATGAGGTCGTTGAATCTCGGATCGCCGCGCAGCGGATCGAGGCGCGGGTCAACTTGCGCGTAGACGAGAAAATCCGCGCGATCTTCGACGGCTTTATTGATCCACTCGAAGGCCTTCTCTTTGTCGCCCAGACCCGCGTAGATGGTGGCAATCGGATACGGCGAAATGTACCGTTGCGAAGAGAGCTGAATCAGCTCGTCAAGAATTTCCTGCGCCTCTGCCCGATTGCCCGAAGCTGCCAGAGCGTGTCCGAGTTCAGCTTTAATCAAAGGCGAATTGCCCGATGCTTCGAGGGCCTTCTGAAACTCGGCGATGGCCTCCGCATACATGCTTTTCTGCGTATAAGCGAGTCCCAAATAGCGGCGCGCGGCGAAGAAGTTCGGGTCTAAACTCAAGGTCTTCTTGCACGATGCAATGACATCGTCATAGCGGCGCGCAAAATAGTAGATGAAGCCGTAGTGCGACTGAATGATGAGCGAGGTCGGGTCAATATCTTTGGCGCGGCGTGTCTGTTGTTCGGCTTCGTCAAAACGTCCGGTGGCGGTCAGCAGATTGGCATACCATTGATAGGTCTGCCCGTATTTGGAATTGAGGCGCACAGCTTTTTGAAACTCGCGGTCGGCATCATCCCAACTCCACTCATAGCGGAAGCGCACAAAGGCCAGCGCGGTATGGGCTTCGGCAAGTTGATCGTCGAGGCTGACCGCTTTCTCTGCCGCCTCTTTCGCTTTTGGAAACGCATTCTTCGGGGCTTCCGCACCATAGATGACCAGCACGGTATAGCAATCGGCCAATCCGGCATAGGCGGGCGCATAATCAGGCGCTTTGACAATTGCTTGTTCGAAACGACCGATAGCTTCGCGCACCGATTTGGCGGTGCGTTTATCCATCAGGTTGCGCCCTTCTTGATAGAGGTCTTCGGCCTCACCGCGTCGCTTCTCGGCTTCGCTGATCTTGGGCGTAACGCGGGCAAAGACGCCTTTGAGAATCTCTTCCTGCACTTGCCGCAGGTCTGCGAATTTGCGGTCGTACTGCTCGCCCCAAATTTGGCTGTTATCTTCGGCATTGACGAGTTCGACGCTCACAAAGACGGAATCATCACCTTCACGTTTGGTAATGTTGCCGGTCAGCACCGCCTGCACTTCGAGTTCGCGCCCGACAGCTTGCGGGTCAGCAGGCTTGTCAGAGTAGCGCGCAACCGAACTGAAGGCCTTGACGCGCACATTCGGCATGCGCGACGACAGCCCGTTAATCAAGCGTTGCGTAATAACATCGCTGACCTGTTTAAGGTTCGGGTCGCCATTTGAACTGGTGAAGGGCAACACGGCAATCGAGTCAATGGTCTGCGGCTTGATATTGAAATAGGCCAGCGCTCCGACAGCGACCAACGCCATAACGCCAAGTACGATCAAGACAATTTTCTTATGGCGCTTGATCTCGCCAACCAGATATTCGGCGCTCGAAGCCGAGCGCGTCGAAACCATCTCCTGCGTTTGATTGGTCGAATCGCGCGATACTGCCATCGCCTGTGATCCGCTGCCCGTGCCGTAACTGCTGCGGCTGCCGCTGCTCCCGCTGCTCGTCGTCACTCGCGGCAAGCTCCAATCGGCGTGGCCGGAGAGTTCGATTTCGGCTTCGAGTTCCATCTGCTGTTTGAGGCGGCGCAGATCAATGAGCAAGTCCTTCATCGTCTGGTAGCGTTCATCCAGACTTTTGCCGAGCGCCTTGCTGACGATGCGTTCCAATTCTTGCGGCACGTCGGGCGCGTACCGCGCCATCGGCAGCGGACGCTTGCGCAAAATGGCGACGATGACTTCGCTCGGCGTCGCCCCCTCGAAGGGCACGCGACCGGCAATCATCTCATAGGCCACGACGCCGAGGCTAAAGATGTCTGTGCGCGAATCAATGGCGATGCCCTGCGCTTGCTCCGGCGACATATAGCTCACCGTTCCCATCACCGTGCCGGGTTTGGTGTTGAGCATGGATTGGGTTTCGGCTTCCGGATCGCTCAGGGACGAATCGCTGCCATCGGTTGATTCAGTGAGTTTGGCCAGTCCGAAGTCCAAAATCTTCACATAGCCGTCAGCGCGCAGCATGATGTTTTCAGGTTTGATGTCACGGTGCATGATGCCCGCTTGATGAGCGGCAGAGAGTGCGGTCGCTGATTGAATGGCGACATCGAGAATCGTCAGCAGCGACATCTCGCCCTTCTTGAGTCGCTGTCTGAGGGTTTCGCCTTCAATTAGTTCGGTGGCGATGAAGTGCGCCGTGTCGAGTTCGCCAACATCATAGATGGTAATAATGTTGGGATGATTGAGCGCCGACGCCGAACGCGCCTCTTGTTGAAAGCGTTTGACGCGGTCTTCATTTTTCGTGACATCGTTTGAGAGAACTTTGAGCGCGACTTTGCGCCCGAGTCGCGTATCTTTGGCGTGATAGACTTCGCCCATGCCGCCCTTACCAAGCAGGCCGATGATTTCATAATGGCCAATCCGCGTTCCGGCAGCTACTGACATAAGCAATAGAGAAAAGCGTTGGAGCCAAACTGCAAGCGATCCACTGGCGTTTGCTGAGTGACAGACGGCAAAGATTACCATCTGGTCATGCAAATTTCAATTATCCCAGCACCGGCAAAATCAGCCGAGTTTTCTAAGCTTTTTCGCGCCCAACTCGATTCTCAGCCGACTTCTATCGGGGTGCGGATGTAGACCGATTGCCTGACATCGCGGGCAGAGAAACCGATTGCGGTTTGCCCGCCTCAACTGTACCATGCCGACCAGTATTGATTATCAAGAGACGAAAGGAAAAGAGCAACTGATGAATGATGACCCAACCCAAGAATTCCCGCCTCGTGAGCTGGATTCGTCAGGGCAACCCTCGGATGAATCGGCACGCGAACTGATCGCCGTACTCTCGACGCTGCAACGCGAGGTATCATCTTCGCGGCAAGCTGTAGAGGAATTGAACGCCAAAGTAGAGGCGCGGATCTATGACACCCGCCCGCTGTGGGAAGGCGTGCAAACGCAACTGACCGATTTGCGTCAAGAAGTGCAGACCCAAGTCGGCGACTTGCAAATGCAAATCACCGGTTTGCGCCAAGAGGTGCAGACCCAGATCACCGATTTTCGTCAGGAGGTGCAGACCCAGATCACCGATTTTCGTCAGGAGGTGCAAGTGCAATTCCGCGAAGTGCGCGACGAAATGGAGCGCGGCTTCATTCAACTCGAACGCCAGCTTGATGTGGTAGCGGGCAACAACGTTCGCATCAAAGCAGAGATTCGTGAAGTCGAATCTCGCGTTCGTAATTTGGAATCGAACGCTCCGTAACTCTCCTCTTACTTCCTCCCCCGCATCCATTCACCTGCACAAACTTGTCAGGCAGTCGTCGGTTTGCCGGACGCGGCGACGCGCGCTTGCGCTGCTGCATCAGGCAGATTTGTTAGTCTCTCGATTTCGCAGGGCAGAAGTCGAAGAGGCGAAACGGCTCTGCATGCGCGATTGCCACTGACTGCGTGGGATGTCCAACGCTTCGAATTGTTCGGCGGCATCGCTGAGCGATTCGCCCCCTGCGTGCCGCGTCTTCAGGTATAACAAAGCCGTCATAATCGCCGTCAGCGGCGTGATGAAGAGGTTCAAGAGTTGATAGCAAGCCGACACCCCCGACATACTGAAGGAAAACCCGAACCCTTTGAGCGTGAAATCATCGCCTAGATTGAGCGTAAACGAGCTATCAATCGAAGCGTACCAAACCAAAATCGGCAGCGCGAATTGCAACACAGTAATAATCAGCACGGTTTGCCAAGACCGTTTCATCAAACGATAGGCGCGTTTCAACGTTGCCCATACGCCTACTCGTTCCATCATCACGACCGGCGCATAGAGAACAAAGCAGAGCGCCGCGCAAGCGCCCGGTAAGACAAATAATCCCGCGCCCAATAATATCAACGCCATCACGATCATCGAAGTCGCACAAAATACCCGCCACCGACGCTTCATCTGCGCCCGCGCCAGACGAAGCTCTACCGGGCGCAGCGGCGCAATCATCACCTGAACGACCAACGGCACAGTCGCCGCCGAAATCGTGAAGTAGGCAATCAGGTGCGCAACGAACATGCACAAAAATAGCCCAATGCCCATCACGCTCGCTCCCAAAGGCGATAGATCATTCCAATCCACTATCCGATCACTGAAATTCAGAAAAACGATCACGGCAATGAGCGGCGCATAGGCAAGCAGAGAGACTTTTAAGAAGACTGGAAACTGTTCGCTGTAGAGCGAAACGGCTTGTCGCAATAGCGTGCCGCTGCCTTCGACGCTGGCGCGCAGAGCGGCAGCAAATCCGGCGGCGCTGGCAGGCCGCGCCGCCGGGTCTTTAGCGAGTGCCGACATGATGAGGCTCGCCATCTTCTTTGGCACTTTTCTGCTCTTGTCTCTGAGTGGTGCGGGCGCGCTCGTCTCGTGCAACCGCAGCAACTCCTCGAAGGTTCCGTCAAACGGCGTCTCTCCCGCCAGCATGCGATAGGCAATCACGCCGAGACTATAGATATCGGAGCGCGCGCTGATGCGCTCGCCGCGCCATTGCTCCGGCGACATATAAAGGGGTGTGCCCATCAACGAGCCAAGGCGCGTCAATTCGGTCGCCCCCGCCGTCGCCAACGAAAAAGCGGCGTCGGTCGCGCGTTGCTCGTTGCGGCTCGCCGTATCTGCCAAAGGCTGTGAGAACAAAGGGGGTGAAGTATCTGCGCGCTGCGCTTTGTGAGCGACGGAATCGGCAGCCGATTGAATCCTTGTTGCGACCGCTTCGTCTGCGGGCGACTGAAGCAAGGTGGCCGATTCGCTCAACGCCGGGGAGTCGCTCGCCCCTGCACGCACGCCTTCGGCTTGCCTGACGATTGCCGCTTCGCTTGTCGGGTTCGGCTGAGAGGCAAATGGCTCATCTAATTTCACCAACCCGAAATCGAGCACCTTGATCGTGTAGCCGCCGCGCCGGTTGGGTTCGAGCCAAATGTTATCCGGTTTCAAGTCTCGATGAATGATGCCCAACCGATGCGCTTCTTCGACGGCGGAGCAGACCTGTTCGAGAATTTCGACGACCCAACGAGGCGACAGTTTGCACTCTTCGCTGAGCACTTCGGCCAACGTGCAGCCGTCAAGGTACTCCATCACCAAGTAGGCGACTTGCCCCGATGAGGTTTGAGCAAAGCCGAAATCGGTTACGTCAACGACGTTTGGGTGGCGCAAACGGCCTGCGGCTTCGGCCTCGCGGCGAAAGCGTTCGACAAATTCCGGGGTCGAAGAAAACTGCGCGTGAATGACTTTGACGGCAACGACGCGTTTGGTTCCGAGATGGGTGGCGCGATAGACTTCGCCCATGCCGCCGTGTCCGAGCCGCCGGTCAATCTGATACTTGCCGTCGAGCAATTCTCCGCTGATAAAGCCTGCTGGTGTCACGTCTTCGCTTGGTTATTCAGGGAATATCTGAAAAGTCCAATGAGCCAGCTCCGAAGGAGCGACCTGTTCACAGGTGCCCATCGCCGCCGAGGGCAAGCTTCGTGGGAGCGGTCTGTTTCTTTGCTTGTCCATCGGTTACTCCTCCCGAGCTGCTGCCGGGTTCTATAGGCGGCCTCTGTCAAGCCCCGTTACCACTCGAGTTGAGAACCAACCGGAATCTCCTCTGCCGATATGCCCTCAAAAAAAATACCCACAACGGAATGATGCGCCTCCGCATGAATAGCGACAAGGTGAGTGATTCCTCCATTCGGCTGGTGAATCGTGATCGTGCGCCCTTTAATATCCGGCGGCTCGCCGATTTGACTTGGCTCTAAGATAGCCATGACACCGTCGCCAAGTTTGGCAAGGTGAGGGTAACGATGTGTCCAACTACGTTGGTAATAAATCGTGTCGATCACTTGGTACATAACCAACCGTATTCAGAGCGGACTAACCCACCCAGTATTGCGTCGTGGCGGCTCTGTGCGCAAGCAGGCGGGCGATGTGGCGCGCTTCTTCGGCTGGCAAATTAGTGATGCGCGGGCCGCCGCCTGTGTATGCTTGTCCCGCCGTATCAATAAACAAGG
>CAYXVU010000080.1:0-23656 GCA_964468725.1 uncultured Clostridia bacterium | reverse complement strand
TGGTCGCCTCCGGCAGCTCGTTTGGTCAAATCCCCTTCCGACACTTGCGACGCGACCACCAGAAACTCTTTCAAGCTCTGTTCCAATGCAGCTTGCGTCTGCAAGCGTTCCGTCACATCGCGCACCAACGAACGAAATCCGATGGGCTGTCCCTCAAGGCCGCGCATCAAGGCCAACGTTGCTTCCATCGAGCGCACCTTGCCATCTTTGCCAATAATTTCATAGACGTAGCCGCGCCGAGTCTGGCCAGTATCGTATACCTGTTTTAAAGTGGCAGACCATTGCTTCTGCCATTCGGGAGTCATGGCCCCGGCTTTGACGGCTCCTCTGTCGAGTTCTTCCATCGTATAGCCGTACATCTTGGGGACTGCCGCATTGCGGAACGTGACGTGTCCATTGAGGTCCAACTCAAAGTAGCCGTCTTCCATGTTCTCTACCACCTCTCGAAAACGGGCTTCGCTCAAGCGCATGGCTTCGCTCTGTTCCTGTTCGCGTTCAATGGTTTCGGCCAGCCGATCCAGCATGCGATTGAAGCCGCGCGCCACCCTCTCCAACTCATCTCCGGTCTTAATCCGGGCGCGGGCTTGCAGATTGCCTGCGCTGACTTCATCGGTAACTGTCAACAGATCGGTCACCTTTTTCGAGATGGTTCCGGCAAAGAAGAAGGCCACGATGCCGAGAGCAACGGCTAAGGCCACGCCGGTCACAATGATCGTAGACAACATCGCCTGCGCCGGAGCATGGACTTCGGCTTGGCTATTATCGACGATGAAAATCCAATCAAAACCGGGAAACTGAAAGGTGCTGCTGCGATAGCCTTTTGAGTGATCGAAGGCGATCAAGCGCGATTCGTTTCTGCCGGTCTCTCGATTTTGGCCTGCACAATTGAGCACCTGGTGCTCGTCATCGCCCCCCTGATCTTTGAGGATGGCATCAAGCGAATGCAGATTGGTGTAGCCGATCTTGGCCAGCCCGTCTACCAGATTCAAGTTGCGCAGTTCCGCATTCGGATGCAGAACGATCTGCCCATCGTGGTTGATGGCATAGGCATAACCCGATTCATACTGCTTGAATCGAGAGATGAAATCCTGCGCGTCTTGGAGGTTGTATTTGGCCTTTAACACGCCGCTGTAACCGCCATGACGGGCCGGTATGGCGACGCAAATCTCGATGCTGAAATTGCCTGTCGGTTTATCGAATTTGACATCTTCCAGATAGAAACCCGATTGCATGGTCTGCTGCCACCAGACTTCATCGCTCTGCACGAAGTCTTCGGTCATCGTCGTCATTCCGGCATTTAGGCCGTACTGATCGGTGAAGAACAGGCGATCAAAGACCCCTTTGAAGCTGCGCTTTTCGCGCAAGAAATCATTGGCTTCTTCATCCACCTTGATTAGGCGCGTCTGTTTGTATTGCTCTTCGAGAGGCTTGATGCGCTCCTTATCGGGGGTTGCCGTGATTCCGGCTTGGCGAGCATTTTCGGAAGCTCGCTCCGCCGCATTGATAATCACGTCATCGGTGGCCAGTGCGCGCACAAATTGGATATTTTCATAGATGAGCAGATCAATTGCCTCCGCTGTCGAGGTGGCTGCATGCCTGAGATTGGCGCTCGATTCGATGGCCTTGTGGAAACCAATGTAAGCGACCACACAGGTGATGAGAATCGAAATTCCAGCCAGCCCCAAAATCAGGAAGAACAGTTTCAGGCGCAAGGTCTTGACGCCAAACCGTCCTAATAGCTTTAACAAATCGGTCTTCAATCCGCGGTTATTGTGATCTGCATCATGTAGGCTCTGCATAGTAAAAGCTCCCTATTTTAGCTCTTCGTTCACGCACATTCGGAACCACCGACTCTCTATGCGGTTGGTAAGAGGCTGCCGTAACTCATCCGCTAGAGAATCAACAAAGGAAAAGGGACGATTGACGATGGCAGAGGGAGCAGCAATGAGGATAGACAAACAGCGCGCACTTCTTGACCACAGGCTTGCGCCTTTCCGACTCCGTTACTTGCCGACGCTGACGCGACCGAGGCGCGCGACTTGCTCGGCCAGTTGCGCCGCGCCTGCTGACCCCAACCACACAGCCAGCATCGGTTTGATGGCGCGCGCCAACTCCGGCAGATGATCGGCGGTCAAGTCTTCGGCTCTGATCTTGAGCTTCGCGCAATAATGCGTCAGCAGATTCTTTGCTGTCGTCGTGCCTAACATCGGAGCCAAACAGTTGATGATTTCTTGATCCATACCACTTACCTGGTTTCCGTTATTGCCTCAATTCATCGCTCGGCTCGGCGCCAATGAAACCTCTAGCGATTCCTCCGTTTTCGGCACCGTCTCCGATTGTCGCAAGGCGGCAATCAACCAACAACAAGCAAAGACCCATAACAAGTATTGCTCACAAAACTGTGAGCCGGGCTGCCACAATCTGGACAGCAACGCCAACACCACAAATGAGCCGCCGCGCGCGATTCCGGCAACCACCACACTCTGCCATACGCGGGCAATGGCGCCACCACCCATCTGTGCAGCATATCGCCAAATGACAATGCACAAAGAGACGATAATGGCACTGACGACCGCTGTCACTAAGCGATAGGTCACGATGTAGTTGGAGATCAAGGGCGAAGTCCCATAGAGGGAAGCGTAGATGAGGTTTTCACGAAACACATAGGTCACAACCGGCATCAACCAGACCAACCCGATGAAGAGGTAGTCCTGCCGGGCAACATGAAAACTTAACCCCGTGCTCTTATAAGCGCGAATCGTCGTCACCAACGCCACGATAAAGAGGGCGTCGCTTAAGGTATAGACATAGCGGAGTACGACTTCATAATAGAAGAAGATGACCGGGCCGCCTTCTGTGTAATAAGGGATAAGGCCAGAACTGAGGGTTGCCAATCGCACTTCGCCGATCAGGCGGGCTGCCAAAAATGCCATAATCAACGTCCAAGTCGTGCGCCCAAGGTCAGAGGGTGAAAATAGCTTGCGAACTTTGACCACCTGATAAAAGGCCAGCATTTCGACTGCCAAGGTGGCAAGAAAGAAGCCTAAAGTGAACCGGTTGGCCGCTTTTCCCCCGACCATTGCGACAACGCAGGCGAAGGCCAGTGGCACAAGCAGCAGCGAAACCCAGAATGGTAAGCTGACAGATTTGGAATTCATAATGTTGCCCCCAAGTTGTAGGCGTAGGAACTGGCTTGCCGATCCGTTCTACTCCCGGATGCAGCACACAATAGCAGGGGAACCGCTGACAAACGGGTTTGGGGGTAGTGCGAGGGGCGAGTGCGACAGCGCGTGTTTGCTACTGAGAGGCTATGAAACTATCGGCCAAGAAATTTCACGCGCCGCATTGTAGGAAGACGGTTATGGAAAGTCAACAGTTTTCATTTTCGCCCTCGGTCTGCCCATCTGTGAATCATTCTTTCGGTGATCGCTGCCGACATCAATACCGTCGGTGTCCCTCCACCCGGATGGGTACTGCCGCCGACAAAGTACAGCCCTTGATATCGCCGATCCTCATTCGGCGGGCGAAAAAATGCGTTGCCCCATCCATGCGAGTGCGTCCCGTAAATCGCGCCTCCCGGCATAGCGTAGCGACTCGCCATTCGAGTCGGCGTCCAGACATCGCTAACGGCAATGTCGCCTTGTAGATCGGGAAAGCCGCTCTGTTCGAGCCGAGCGAAGATGCGCTGCCGCACTTCGGCAATCTGCGCCTCCGACCACTCTGCGTCATTGGCCGGGGCATTGGCCATCACGAAGAGCGTTTCGCCTTCGCCCTCCACCAAAGTGCGATCCGTGCGGCTCGGAGCACTGACGTAAACCGTCGGGTCTTCGGGGAACCGGCGCTCGTCAAAGAGTTGAGAGAACTCGCGCTCATAATCATTCGAAAAATAGACCGTGTGATGGCCGAGTTGCGGCAATCTGCGTCTGCAACCCAACAAAAAGACCACGCCGGAGAGCGAACGCCCCGACGGCAATAATTCCGCAGGCGGCGGCTCGCCGAGCAGTTGCGACGCAACCGACGCGTCGCCGTTCATCACAACAACCTCCGCTTTCAGCCGCCTGCCATCGGCCAGCCGCACGCCGCCGACGCGCCGGTCGCAATGTTCGATGCGCTCGACGCGGGCGTTGACTTCCAGGGTCACACCTGCCCGTTTGGCTAAGGCAACCAGGCTTTCGACAATGCGATAGAGTCCGCCCTTCACATACCAGCCGCCGAAGGCATGCTCAATATACGGAATGACCATCAGCGTCGCCGGTGTGCGGTAGGGCGACGACCCGACATAGGTCGGATAGCGGTCGAAAAGTTGTATGAGGTAGCGACTCTTGAAATGCGCGGCAACCGTGTCGTGATAATTGCCCCACCCATAGCGCAGCGGCATTGCTTTCAGAAGCGTCAACGCGCTGGCCTCCGGCGGCGTGAAGCCCCACGGGCTTTGTCGAAAGAAGGTCGCATTCGAGAGTTCGAAAAGCCGCGCCCCGAGTTCCATGAAGCGAAAGAAACCGTCTTCATCATCGGGCGCAATGCGTCGCAAAGTTGTCAGCCACTTCGGCAAGGATGAAGAGTAACAAAACCGTGTGCCGTCGGCGTAAACGTATTCGGCGAGCGGGCGCATCGGCAGGAGTTCAACCCAATCCTCCAACCTTTCGCCGACGACCTGAAAGAGTTCTTCAAACACCCAGGGCATGGTGATGAGCGACGGCCCGGTGTCGAAGCGAAACCCTTCCGCCTCCCACACATTCATCTTGCCGCCCCAACCGCCGCCTTGCTCACAGACGGTCACTTGCCAATCGCGTGCCGCCAGCCGCAACGCCAGAGCCAGCCCACCCAACCCGCCGCCGATAATGATCGCTCGTTTGCTCTTCATAACGTTCCGAAAAGACCGAAGGTTACAGAGTAGGGGGCGAAGGCCAAGAGTCAAAATCAATGGGCGAGAAGGTTGCTGCCCGCTCTTCGCGTATCGTCTCTTCAAGCTTATATCTTCGACCTTCCGGCTTCGCGGCTCAACCTTCAGACCTTAAGAACATATACCAAATTATGAATCAAGCTGAGAGAGTTGAGTTGAGCGGCGGTCTTTGACCGCCGTCTCCTCGTGCGAGAACGGCGGTCAAAGACCGCCGTTCAACCAATGGTTCTCATTTTGTTTTGCCATTCGGTAGTCCGCCTCCGGCTTCACAGCGCAACCTTCAAAGCCGATACCGGCGGCCTTTCCACTCAACGCCTCTTCCGGTCTGACAACGCCACCACGATGACAGTCCGACGGCCATCAATATCACTTCCGCGAGCGGATGCAAGAGGATCGTCCACAGCGGGTAGCGAAAGCGCAATGCCAACAGCAATCGCATCTCTATGACCCAAATCGCTGCCCAAAACGCAAACCATAGCTTGGCATTGTCGGCGCGGCTTCCAATCAACGCCACAAAGGGAAAGAAGAAGACGCAGAAGTGCAAAAGCAAAAACAGCCAAAAGCTGATGTCATGTCGAAATGCCGGGTAAAAATTTTTTTGAAAGCCCCGCCAAATACCGCTCAGCGAATCATACATCCGCACACGCACGACGGCTTGCCCATCCAAACAAAGCCCGCGCTCGCCGCTCGCCCGCCAAACTTGTGCCAATCGCGTGTCTTCAAATATCTCTTCCTTCACCGTCGCGTGTCCGCCGAGACGATGATAGGTCTTCGCTTGCATCAACAGACACGCGCCATGCGCCAGACCGAGCGCCGCATCCATGCGCAGCAATGACAACGGCGCGGGAAAGAGCGTCAAGACGACGAAATTCAACATCGGCATTAACGCTTTCTCCCAAAATCCGAGCAACGTAAGTCCCGGCCAGCATGATAAAAACGTCAGCTTGCGCGTGTGAACCTCTTCCAGCATGCGCTCGGCGGCATTGTCCGTCAGCCGCGCATCGGCATCCAAAAAGAGCAGCCACTCGCCTGTCGCGTGTTGCGCCAACTGATAACAGGCGAAATTTTTACCGCTCCACCCGTCTGGCAAGGGCAAAGCTTCGATCAGGCGCACGCGCTCATCACTTTCAGCAAAAGCTTGAACAATGCGGCGCGTGCCATCTGTCGAATGATCATCGTAGATCAAAATCTCTTTCACGAGGTAAGCTTGCAGCAGCACGGAAGCAAGGCAGGCAGGCAGATTCTCCTCTTCATTGCGCGCCGGAATCAATACTGAAATGGCATCGGGTTGCCATGAAAATTCCGCAGCCTGTCGGGTCACCTGCGGCCACGCCACAACGTTCCATCCCACCAGCGCCAGCAACCCGACCGCTATGGCAAAAATGATGAAGTAAAAAAGCATGCCAATAATGCGAATCAAGAGTAGAAATGGCTGAGGTCGTTGAACGGCGGTCTTTGACCGCCGTTCAACTCGCGTCTCTCTGATTCTTGATTGCAGAGTGACGGCAAATTGCCTTGCGCCGCAACCATGCAAGAGAAGACGCCATATTCGTTTCGCCTCTGCCGTGAAGTGATGATACGTCGCGGCAACCGGCAGCCGCTACCCGACTCGCCCCTTCGGTTCTTCAACGGCTGACGTGACCGGCTCGAAGACGATGCGACACAGTTGTTGGGTCGCTTCTTCTAAAGGCAGATGCCCTGCGCCTGCCAGTTCATGCGCGCGCGCCTGCGGCCAGATGCTCTGCCACAAAGCGACCGAGTTTTTTATTGCCGCAAAGCTGCGCTCGCCATAAAGAAGTTCTATCGGGACGCGCACATCTTTGAAGCGTTCGAAGCCAGCAATCTCGCCGAGCATCGCCAGGTAGCGATACGTGGTTTCGTGATTGATCTGGCGAAAGGATGCTGTCAGATGGGTTTCATCCGTGCGCCGATGCCGCAAAGAGAGATTGGTCAGCCACCGGCCTAGCGGATTGGCAAAGGTCGTCCGGTACGCATATTTGCCCCATCCCGGCGACAGAAAGATTCTGAAATACCAGGGCATCACCGCAAACGGATCAATCAATATCAATCGCGCAACTCGCTCTGCGATCAACTGCGTCGTCAACAAAGCGATGATCGCGCCGCTGCAATTGCCGATCAAGGTTACGCCGCGCAGATCGAGTTGAGCAATCGCTGCGGCAACCGCTTCGGCGACTCGTTCAGCTTTCCACTCGGGCGGCGCGGGCGATTTGCCATAGCCGGGCAAATCGCAGGCATAGAGCGTTGCGCCAAGCGGCAGATGCTCGGCCAACACAGCAAAGGTCGAATGATCGCCGCCCCAACCGTGCAGCCCGAAATACTGCGCTTCTCCCATTCCGTATCGCGCAATCAACATGATTTTATAAAGGTTGAAGGTTGCAGGTTGAAAGTTATCAATAAGAAAGTAGCTACCAGATCGTTGCCTCTGACCTCTCCAACCTTCAACCTTCAATCTTTAACCTATGTTCTGTAACTCGATGCGCTCGGCGACCATCTTGCCGCTCAGGGTGACCATCGGCAGCCCGGTTCCCGGCGTCGTACTCGCACCGACGTAGTACAATCCGGCAATCTCTTTCGCATAATTTGGCGTTCGCAACGGGCCGACTTGAAAGAGGGTATGCGCCGCGCCGAATGCCGATCCGTCATATAATCCGAATCGTTGTTGCCAATCAAGCGGCGTGTAGATTTCTTCGACCATGATTCGTTCAGGCGCAAGTTCAATGCCTTGTTGTCGCAACCGCGCAAACAGGCGCGCCTTCACCTCTTGCGCCGTCGCTTGCCAATCCGTATCGGGCATTTCGCTCAACAGCGGCGTGGGCACAAGCGCGAACATCGCCGTTGCCCCGGCAGGCGCAAGTTCTGCGTCGGTCGTTGAAGGCATGGCAAGGTAAAACGGCATCTGCTGCGGTATGCGTTTACGTTTGAGCAAATTATCGAAGGCTGCCCGATAGTCATCCGGCAAAAAGATAGTGTGATGACCGAGGTTCTCTACTGCGCCGAGAATGCCCCAGTAAAAGGTCAGCACTCCCGGCGTCATGCGCTGACTGAGCGCCCGCTTGCGGCGACGGTCGGAGACGACACCCGGCGTTAGCAACTGGCTATCGGTCGTTGGCACATCAACGTTGGAAACGACGATCCGCGCTTTGACCTCTGTGCCATCTGCGAAGGCGATGCCCTCAACACGCTGCCGACGGGTCATGATCGTGCGGGCGCGTTTGTTGGTGATGACCTCAACGCCAAGCTCGCGCGCCAGCCTTTCAATCGCCGCTACCAATGCGTAGATGCCGCCCTTCGGCAGCCACAACCCGTAAGCCAGTTCGCCATAGGGCAAGATCGAAAACAGCCCTGGCAATTCATAGGGCGAGCCGCCGAGGTACATGCCATACGCGCCGAAGGCTTCGCGCAGATAGCGCGAGCGAAAGAAGCGACTCAACTCAGCATCCAGCGAATGCCACACCCCTGTTTGCAGCATCTCTTTTACGGAGAGCTTGGCAAACCACTTCCCGTATCGCTCTTCGTTTTGGGTGACGAGTTTATCGAAGGCGAGGCGATGCTTTGCCGCCGCATCGCGCAAGAAGGCCTGTAACCGCGGACGCACTCCGGTCTCGACACGCTCGCACTCGGCCAACAGATTCGGCAGATCGCTCGACAACGTGAAGCGCGTGCCATCCGGCCATTGAAAGGAAACCGACGGGTCAACTTCGATCAGCGTGACATAATCCTGTAAACGCCGTCCGGCAGCCGCAAAGAGGTCTTCAAATACCCACGGATAGTTGAGCAGCGACGGCCCCGTATCGAAAGTAAAGCCTGCGCGCTTGATCTGATTGGCACGTCCGCCGACCTGTTCATTCGCTTCAAAGAGCGTCACTTCATAACCTGCCAATCGCAGATGAATCGCCGCACTCAATCCGCCAAGTCCACCCCCTATGATGGCAATGGTCGGTTGCCGGTGGTCGGATGTCGAAGGTTGGGGCTGCTTAGACGTTGCCGCGCGGCCTACCCTATCGCAGCGAACGACCTTTTGACTAGCGTTCATAAGCGGAACTCTCAACCGACAAGCGGCAACCGATCACTTACCATTCCAACCAGTAGGCGAGCGGCAAACGCCAGTATTTGCTGGTCGGCAAGACGCGAAACTTTTCGGCCATCGGCACGCTTTCCCGATGCCTCACTCCTTGCGGGCTACGGCCAATGCGATCATTCAACTGCCGATAGACATCAATGCAAGCGCGGATGGCCATCTGACAATCGGGCGCAAAGGCATCCACATCACCGACAGCCCGCGCATAATAATCTTCGGTGATTGCCGCCAGCCTGCGCACCACTTGCCTGAGCGCCTCCTGTTGACCGGCATCATTAACATTGACCGTATGGATGCCTTCTTCGGCAAGCAGGTCGAGCGGCAGATAGAGCCGCCCGCGCGCTTGATCTTCGCCGACATCGCGGAGAAAGTTCGTCAACTGCAAGGCGATGCCAAGATGGCGCGCGCCAGTCAAGGCGCGAATCATATCGCCGGAATGATTTTCGCCATACACATAAGCCAAAAAGTAACCGACGACGATGGCGCTGCCATAAATATAGGATTCGATCAAATCGGCCAAGGTGGCGAAGCGTCGCGGTTGCGCATCGTGACGCATAGCATCGAGAAAAGCCCGATAGTGTTCTTGCGGGATGTCAGCGCGGCGGACGACTTCGGCAAAGCTGGCAATAAAAGAGGGCACGCCGCAGTGCAGTCGTTCACGAATGGAATCGAACGTCAGCGCCGCATCATACTGCTGCTCCCAGGCATCCAGACGCGCCAGCATATCGGGCGGCGCGAGGGGAAAGGTATCAACGATCTCATCGGGGTAACGCACGGCTGCGTAGATGGCTTCGACTTGGGCGCGTTTGGCGGGAGGTAAGAAGCGTGTGACGATGAAGAAACTAGTTGTATAGGCACGCATCACCAGCCGGGCGCGACGGGCGATGACCTCCCAGGCTGCCTCATCTGTGGCAGCCTGCAACGCCAGCGCGCAGGTCTGCCGCTCCAATTCCTGCCAAACCTCTGCACTCCAGGGCGCGTCTATTCTTTTGATCTTAGCGGCTTCTATCATATAAGCGATTGGGGACGAGGCTACATCAAGCCCTCGCTCTGTGATACGAAACGACCGATCAAATCAGTTTTCTGACGCGTTCGAGATAGGCTTGCACATCGAATTTTCGCGCCATCCCTGCCGCCGACATATAGCGAATCAAGCCGAAGACGGGTCGGCGCGGCGCCCAGGGTCTGTCATGTTTGCCGCCAATTGCCCACGCAATGCCGGTGTAGCCGTTCGGGTCACGGCCATCAAGCTCATAGCGGTCGTTGAGGCGCACGGCGATTTCGAAAGCCTCTTCGGGCGAATCCGTCCATTCGAGAATCTTTTTCGCCCAATACATTCGCAAATAGCCAGGCATGCGCCCGGTCGTCAGCATCTCTTGTTGCGCGGCGTTCCACAGAGCATCGTGCGTCTCTGCGCCTTCGAACTGCGCTTCGCTATAGCGATAGGGGCGCACGTCTTGCGCTTGTTCCGCCAACGTCTTGCGCGCCCAATCGGGACAGCCCGCCAAGCAATCATAATGCGGGTTGCGGGCAACATAATTGATGGCCAACTCGCGGCGCACGATCAACTCTTCGAGGTAGGCAGCCTTCGCAGCCTGCGGAGCCTCCACCTCGCGCACCGCAAGCGCAATGGTCACAGGGCTAATATGGCCAAAGTGCAAATACGCCGACATCGCGCTGGTCCCTTCAACCTGCGGCAAGTTACGCCGCGCGTCGTAGTGCGCCAGCGAGGTGGCAAGAAATTTGTGCAATCCTTTGAGCGCTTCCTGTGTGCCGCCGCCGCGCCGCACTGGCGCGGCGCAACGGTCGAGCGGTAAGGCGCTGAGAAGGTGCTCTCTCTCAATCGGTTGTGAGGGCGGTTGGTCGGCTGGCGAAAACCGATAGCGGGCTTTCGGATTGTCAAACGGGAGGAGAAAATCTTCGATGAGCCGCGCAAGTTTCGGGCGCAGGGTGCGCGCGGCATACTCTTCTTTGGCGAAAAGTTTCGTTGGCACGACGACATCGGCATCCACCGTCCAAAAGGGTACGCGCAGCTTTGCCGCCGCGCTCTGTCGCCAACCCTCCGGCGCTCGCATCGGGTTTTCATCACCGATTACGAGCGCGGCTTTTACCTCTTCGCAAAAGCGTATCAGGTTGTGCTGTGGGTAAGGGCGAAAGACGAAGATTGCGCCGCGTTGCTCGATGCGTTTGGCCGTCTCCCGCAGCCCTTCAAGCAAAAAAGAGTAATGTCGCAGGTTCGCATTCGGGTATCGCGGGTGCAAACCAAAGAACACAACGACCGGGCGTTGCAATTCGTTAGCCGCCGCAATGGCTACATCGAGCGCCGGATTATCCACGCCGCGTTGGGCGCGTTGCATCCAGTAAACGACGGCTCGTCCTTCGGCATACGGCTCGCCCGCGCGGCGTATGGTGACGCGCGGCGATTGAGCCAGTTTCGATAGCGGATTCACCGAAAGCATCCCCAACAGATGTTCTCTTCACACAGCTTTTCGAGAGGAGGTTGTCTGCCTGTTCATAGGCGAAACTTTGAGAAAAAGTCTTTCTGCCAAACGCCCCGACTTTTCCTCAAGGTCAGGCTATCTCTCTCCGTCGTGCTGCGTTAATTGGCGTAAGCGCGGCCAACAACTCCGCGCACTTGGCCGCACGGTAATCGAAAATTTCGTTCAGAGTTCGCCGCACCAAAGCCACCTGCGCAACCCGCCCCAACACGCCATACGGTATGCGATAGAGCACACGGTCACGCATCAAGGTGAGAGCGGGGCGGACTTCTTCAAAGATGTGCATATGCTGCCAAAGCGCGTAAGGCCCGGTCAGTTGTGTATCCACGAAGACTTCGTCCGGCGACCATTGCTCAATGAGTGTCTGCCAGCGAAACGGCACACCGAAGAGTGCCAGTTGATAATCGAGCAGCGCACCTGCTTTCATCTCAATAGGCGATTGCGTGAGCACGCGAAAGCGAAGGAAGGGCGGCGTGATACGCTCAAGATTGAAGGCATCGCCGAAAAAGGCGAAGACTTCGCGCCGCGCACGCGGCAGAAGTTGTTGGCGTTTAAGCAGGTACGTCCGCATAGCTGCTAACCGAGTAAGTCTTCCAGCGCCGGAGTCAGGGTCGGGAAGTGAAAAGGGTAGCCGGACTCCAACGCCTTTTGCGGAATCACCCGATTGCTCATCAACAAGACATCGGCGCGTTCGCCAAAGAGCAATCGCAAGGCGAATTCCGGCGTCGGCACAAAGGCCGGACGGTGCAGAACTTGAGCCAGTTGTTTGGTGAAATCGGCATTGGTCACGGGTTCCGGTGCGACCCCATTGAATGCGCCTTTGACCGACGGATTGGCGATAGCGTGCTGAAAGATGCCGACGATGTCATCAAGGTGAACCCAGGGGAACCATTGCCGACCGCTGGCAAGCGGCCCGCCGATGCCCAGTCTGAACGGCAGTAACATCTTTTTGAGCGCCCCGCCCTCGGCGCTCAGCACGACGCCGATGCGAACCTTGACCAGGCGAATGCCCAGTCCTTCGGCAGCATCAGCCTCTTTTTCCCAATCCTGACAGACTTCGCTCAGAAAGCCTTTTCCGGCGGCAGCCTGCTCATCCAACTTCTCATCGCCGCGCTCGCCATAAAAGCCGACGGCAGAGGCGCAAACAAATATCTGCGGTCTGTTTTGGCTGGCACGCAAGCCTGCAATCAAGTTTCGCGTGCTGACGACGCGCGAATCGCGTATGCGTTGTTTTTGCTGCACCGACCATCCCTTTTCGGCGACCGGCTCACCCGCCAAATGGATAACGGCTTCGGTTCCTTCGAGCGAGTCCGGCGGCGGCGGACTGGTCATGACATCCCATTTGATGATCTCATCGGCAGCCAACCCGCGCACTCTTTCCGGCGCACGAGAGGCGGCAATCACCGTGTGCCCGCCGCGTTTGAGCGATTGACAAAGCGCGCGACCAATCAGCCCCGTCGCCCCGCTTACCAGAATCTTCATAGGCGTTTCCTTTCGCTCACCGAACTCTCGGAGGTAATCGGTTCAGGCGCTGCCCCGTCAGCGATTGACGAGGCGATGGTTTGCGATACAGTCAACGGCTGATCGAATGCCGCCAATCTACCACAATTACTGCGTGCCTGCACGAATTACCAAACCTTCTTCAAGCTGCCTGCCTTCCCCTCCGGAACCTCTCCCCTCCTCAAGACCCAGGCCTGAAAGGCGAACGAATTGGAGAGCGATTTACGAACGACTGAGCCATCCCTGTATTCATCCGGTTTACCCGAGCTCTTTTCTCTTCGGTTCAACCGACAAAAATTGGCAGGGCGAAGTCGGCGAGAAGACCAACGCCCTGCCATCTGAGTGGAGTTGCATAATTCAGCCTCATCTACCCAACAATTACCCTCCCTGACAGCGTTCTCCCCCTTATGCATCGCTGCCGGTCAGGCGTTGAAGAGGGCTTTTACCGGCGACTGCTCCCCCACCGGATCGTTTACCAAACAGATCGCGCTCGTAAAGATACGCGAAATGCGCGACCGATGCGCAGGCTGCTTATCAACCCACGTCAATTGCCGGTGTGACTCCCCTACGCGGTCAGCCAAAATTCGAGTGGCGTTGCAAACGAACCCAATTGCCGACTTACAGACACCGCCCGACAAACGCAGTGTGACTGACGGCTCTGCCCCCTCCAACGCTTCGATAGTAACTATGGAACTTTATTCTGTCAAGCTATTTTCCAAGACATAAACTGGACAAAATATTGACATTCGACATCTGCCTCAGTAAGATGCCCGATATCAAGGAGTTTGAAATGGTGAAACCGGACTATCCGATTCGCGCGGTTGCTAAGTTGACCGGGTTGAGCATTGACACGTTGCGGGCTTGGGAGCGGCGTTATCAGGCCATCACTCCCAAACGGCAAGGGCGCGGGCGGCTGTATGAGGAGAGCGACATTGCGCGCCTCAACCTGCTGCGCGAGACGGTTGAGAAGGGGCACTCCATAGGGCAAATTGCGGCGCTCAGTGACGAACAGTTACGGGCTCTGCTCGGACAGTCAGAGGGGCTGGCCTTTCGCTCTGCGCCCCTCGCCTCCACACCTACAGACCAAGCCCCGCTCGCTTTGCAACCGCTCTTGTCAGCTATCGAGCACTACGACTATCTCCAAGCAGATCAAGAGTTGGGGAAACAAGCGGCGGCGCTCTCCGCCTCTGAGATGGTTCATCAGGTCATCATTCCGCTGATGCAAGAAGTCGGTAACCGATGGTACAAAGGCCAATTCAGCATTGCACAGGAGCACATGATTTCGGCGATGTTACGCAATCTGCTAGGCGCGTTGATCCGCCTGTATGTGCAGACGCGCGCGAGTTTGCCCCTCCTCTTTGCTACGCCGGTTGGCGAGCAGCACGAGTTTGGCATTCTGGCAGCTGCGATGTTGGCTGCACGCGGTGGGCTCGGCGTACTTTATCTGGGCGCTAGCCTGCCTGCCAAAGAGATTGTTGAGGCCGCAGAGAAAAGCCGCTCGCAAGCGGTAGTTCTTGGTTTCAAAGGTGTTACTACCGTAAAGAGGAGCCTCGCTGAGATTTCCTTCATTGCCAAGAGGCTGCCAGCCAGAACCGAACTTTGGGTTGGCGGCACAGAGTCTGATGCCCTCATTCGGGAGATTCGAAAGACTCAGGCTCTATTCCTAGATAGCTTTCCAACCCTTGAGCGGCAGTTGATTCGACTGGGCGCTCAGCTCTAACCGGTTTCACATCAGAGTTTAAGGCCAAAGATTCCGGTTGAGAGGAAGGCTGCCCGGCTTTCTCCGGCAGGGACACAGAGAGTGAGACCTGGACAGGACTTCTAAGGCCTAATTCGCGGCACTGATTCTTCACTCCTTTGGCTCCCCCTGATCTCCTCTAAACACTTTGATATAAAGGGCTACCTCTTGCGCCAATTATCGCTCACAGCTTTTCGATTTAACCACAGGTGTCAAAATGACCAGCACAACGTCATCTTTGCACGCTGTGAGTCATTTCGTCGCCCTCTATTTTTAAGAATCTGTCTGGCTGTGTCAAAAACCGGCTTCGGCATAGTCAAGAGGGTAAGGCCGGTTGCAAGGGTGTCGCCTAACCATCAGAAAAGAAAGGAGCTTAGGGAGAGAGGCACGAGAAGGTTATTGGGGCACATAAATTGCTCAATCACAGTTCAGCCCTTGTCTAGTTGTCAGGCTCAAGGCTCAGTGCAAGGCTGCTAAGATTTACCCGAAACCGAACATGAAAGCAACTACGCGGCTGAAAAGACTTTTCAGAGAAGCAAAGTTTTTAGTAAGAGGGCTACGCTCTACGCACCATCCGATTTTGGCGCAGATCGTCCCCATGCGGCGCTGTAATTTGGCGTGCGGCTATTGCAATGAGTATGACGATGTGTCGGCTCCGGTTGCGCTCGATGTCATGTTGGCGCGTATAGATAAGCTTGCGTCTCTCGGCACTGGGGTGATAACCATCAGCGGCGGCGAGCCGCTCTTGCATCCTGATTTGGAAACCATCATTGCCCGCATTCGCCACCATGGCATGATCGCCACTCTGATTTCGAACGGGTATCTGATGACCCGTGAGCGCATTGGTCGGCTCAATCAAGCCGGACTCGATCATCTGCAGATCAGTATTGACAACGTGCAGCCGGATGAGGTCTCGAAGAAGAGCTTGAAGGTGCTCGATCAGAAACTGCGCTGGCTGGCGGAGTTGGCCGATTTTCGCGTCAATATCAACTCGGTACTCGGTGGCGGCACGAGCAAACCCGAAGACGCATTGGTGATTGCTGAGCGGGCTGTGGCGTTAGGCTTTTCGACTTCGATTGGCATCATTCACGAAGGACACGGCACGCTCAAACCGCTGGAAGGCATTGCCCGCGACATCTACTTCAAAGTGAAGAGACTCGGTAAAAGAGGCTACACGCGCATCAACGGGTTTCAGAAGAATCTGGTTGACGGCAAGCCGAATCGGTGGCGATGTCGCGCCGGTGCGCGCTACATCTATGTCTGCGAAGACGGATTGGTGCATTACTGTTCCCAACAACGAGGTTATCCGGGCACGCCGTTACTGGACTATACGCTCGCCGATGTGGAGCGCGAGTACCAAACCAAAAAGGCTTGCGCGCCCTATTGCACGATTGCCTGCGTGCATCAGGTTTCGACATTCGATAACTGGCGCGACCCGCAGCCGCTAGCCGCCAAAGGGATGGTGCAGAAAGAGGCTCTGCAAGCCATCAAGCAGGTTTACCAGATCGAGCCCTCACGAAAACGCGCGGCTGCCGGAGTCAGCAACCATTAGCCTGCGCCGAAGCGCACCGACGAAAGTCGGCAGAGGGAAAAGAGTTTGTAGGATTTATCATTCACATTACACCATCGCGAAGCCCGTGGGATTCCTCTTACGCTTCGCAGAGCGAGGAGAACGCAACATGAGTAAAACCGTTAAGTATCTGGAGAAAGGGTTGTCGGTCGCGGCCAACGCGGCATGGCAAGTCTTTGAAAGAGTCAATCGCATCAAACCGAATCCCAGCTTTACGCCCAATTGGTCTGACAAGCCGATGCTGAAATCGTATCAGAAGGTCAAGCCGCCGCTCGGCTGGCCGCGCACCACCGATTCTCTCTGCCCGCGCTGTGTGCCGGAGATTCGCCAACAGATTCTCGATGGCAAGATGCCCGTCGAGATTTTGAAAGACGAGCGCCTCGGCGAACTGAAAGCGCAGATCATCGAACGCGATGGTCAGATTCTGATGGTCAAAGATTGCCCGATTCACGGCCACTTCGAAGACGTGATGGCCATAGACGTAGAGTTTTTCCAACATCTCGAACAGGTCTTTCCGGGCAGCGACATTCGCGCGCACAATGACGAAACGCTGCACGATCACGGCAGTTCGACGATCAAGTACGGGCGCGGTTCGGTGCTTACTATTGACCTCACCAACCGCTGCAACATGATGTGCGACCCCTGTTTTATGGACGCCAACCAAGTCGGCTTCGTTCACGAATTGAGTTGGGAAGACATCCAAACGCTGCTCGATAACGCCATTTCGATCAAACCGAAACGCCAGATGTCTGTGCAGTTTTCGGGCGGCGAACCGACCCTTTCGCCCTACTTTATTGACGCCGTCGCCTATGCTCGCAAAGTCGGCTACAACAGTGTGCAAGCAGCGACCAACGGCATCGAATTCGCCAAGAGTTTCGAATTTGCCAAAGCCGCAGCCGACGCCGGTCTGCGTTATGCGTACTTGCAATTCGACGGCATCGGCAACGCCGCCAACGAACATCGCAAAGTCGGCAATCTCTTCGATGTGAAACTCAAAGCCATCGAAAACCTCCACAAAGCGGGGGTCGAAATCGTTCCGGTCACGACCATCGTCAACGGCATCAACAACGAGCAGGTCGGTCGCATCATTCAATTCGCGCTCGACAATCCCAAAAAGATTGCCTTTCTCTCCTTCCAGCCGGTCTCTTTTACAGGCCGCGACGAAGAGATCACAGACGAACGCCGTCACGCCCAACGTTACACCCTTTCGCATCTGGCGCACGATGTGAAGAAGCAGACCGGATTGGGCGAACCGACGCGCGACTGGTATCCGATTTCGTTTATGGGAACCTTCTCCGATTGGGCGGACTTGGTTCACGGCCCGGCCAATGATTGGGGCAGTCTCAACTGCGGCTGTCATCCGAACTGCGGCGTCGGCATGGCCGTGATGATTGACAAAGAGACCAAAGAAGCGGTTCCCGTCACCGCCTTCCTTAAAGGCGACCAACTGGCCGATGACATCAAGAAGATCAACGACGCAGGGCGCAGCCGTTGGCCCTCGGTCATCGGTATGGCGTTGTCGCTGATGCGCAACTACGACCCGTTCCAAGCGCCGACCCATTTCCGTCTGTTTGACCTTTTGCAGAAGTTCGATAAGACGTGGGGCGCGACGGGGCGCGATTACGGTAAAGTCTCCGGCGACCGCACGACGGAAGACATCGAGAAACGTCGCAAAGACCGTTGGAACTTCCTCTTTATCGCGGGCATGTGGTTTCAAGATTTGTTCAACTACGATTTTCGCCGCACCGAGCGTTGCATCATTCCCTATGCGACGCAAGAGGGAGAGATCAGCTTCTGCGCCTACAATACCGGCATCGGCTGGCGCAATATCATCGAGAAGATGCACATGACGGCGACGCTGACCAAATGGTACGAAGAGCATGGCCGTCACGAGATTTTCGCAGGCGGCAAAGCGGTCGGCCTCAGCGATATTGACCATTCGCTGATCCTGCGAAACGACATCGTCACAACCGAAGTGCAACACGACCTCGACAAACTCGGCATCGCCAAGAATGCCCGCGAAGAGAAGCTCCAAGCTCAGCGCGCGCGTCTGCAAAAGCAGCAAGACGATGAGCGCATGATGAAGCTCTATCGCAAACACGTTCTCAAAGAGAATGTCGAAGAAGAGCCAAAGATCGTACAACTCGGCTCGCTCAAGAAGGCCAAAGATGTAACCCCTGCGGGCTTCGGCGACTAAAATCAACACTCATTAAGCAAACCGCAAAAGGCCATCGAGACTCGCTCGGTGGCCTTTTTGTCTGCAAACCCGTTCTCCTTTGCACTCATAAACCAATCGCTCTGCGCCTTTGCGCCAGTGCATCTTGGCAACGCATCCAACTACGATCTCACCAAACAATAGACCGGCATCGAAACCACAAACCTGATTCTCGCGTGAAAAACTGCGCCGATTGGTGTATAGATACTTCAGCGCGTCGAACCGAACCTTATACCGAGTTGCAAAACAAGATGAGAAAGCTTCGTTGAGTGGCGGTCTCTGACCGCCGTTTTCGCGCCAAAGGCTGGCGGTCAGAGACCGCCGCTCAACTATCTCACCCGGATTCGCAACTCAGTATTGCCTGATAGCGACCATGCGAGAAACCTTACTGAGCTTTTTGGACGATTGCGCCCGGCGCGGTCAGGAGACCGCTTTGGCGCAACTGCGCGGACTGCGCCTGGTGCGCTGGTCTTACGGGCAACTGCGCGCGGCGGCTTATCAATTCGCCCGCGAACTCGAAGCGCGCGGCTTACAAAAAGGCGACCGCTTGCTCTTATGGAGCGATAACTGCCCGCAGTGGGTCGCCGCATTCTTCGGCTGTCTGCTGCGCGGCGTCATCGTTGTGCCACTCGACCGGCATAGCTCGCCGGAGTTTGCCGAGCGCGTGCAGAGACAGGTGCAGGCAAAATTATTGCTGCACGATCAAGTTGACGCGCAGCGTCTCGCTGCCAATCTGCCGACCATCGAACTCGATGGTCTTGCGGAGCAGATCGCCCATCACAGCGATGCGCTGTATACAGCCGAAGCGATTCGCTCCGATGATTTGATTGAAATCATTTTCACATCGGGGACGACCGCCGAACCAAAAGGCGTCTGCCTGACCCATAAAAACATCTGCGCCAACCTTGCGCCGCTCGAACCCGAAATCCAAAAGTATCTGCGATGGGAGCGCTTCTTTCATCCCATTCGCTTTTTGAACCTTGTTCCGCTCAGCCATGTTTTCGGCCAGTTTATGGGCATTTTCGTGCCCCAACTGATCGGCGGCGAAGTCTTCTTTCAAGATTCGCTCAGTCCTTCGGAAATCATCGCCACCGTCAAACGCGAGCGCATATCGGTCATCGTCGCCGTCCCGCGTCAGATCGAAACGCTCAGCGAAAAGATCAAACGCGAGTACGTCTCTTCGTCGCACGCAGCGGAGTTCGAGCGCGCATTCGAGCGCGCCGAATCGCTTCCCTTCGTACGTCGCTGGTGGACATTTCGCCGCGTGCATCGCCGCTTCGGTTGGAAATTTTGGGCGTTCGTCTCCGGCGGCGCGACGCTTGATAGCGAGACCGAAACCTTCTGGCGCAGGCTCGGCTATGGCGTCGTACAGGGCTACGGGATGACGGAGACGGCTTCGCTCATCAGCGTCAATCACCCGTTCAAGATGAGTCGCGGTTCGATTGGTAAAGCCATGCCCGGTCAAGAGATGAAGCTCGATGCCAATGGTGAAATTCTCGTGCGCGGTGAAAATGTTTCGGTCGGGTATTGGGAGGGCGGCTTCCGACCGCTCACCAACACGGATGGCTGGCTGCACACGGGCGACATTGGCGAGCGCGATGCGACGGGCAATCTCTTCTTCAAAGGCCGTAAAAAAGATGTCATTGTCACTGCCGCCGGACTCAACATCTACCCTGACGACCTCGAAGCCGCTCTGCATCAGCAACCCGAAGTGCGCGACGCCTGCGTCATCGCAGTAGAGACGGCGAAGGGCGCGGAACCGATGGCCGTGATGATTCTCAACGATTCGGCGGCGGATGCTACCGCTATCATCGCCCGCGCCAATCGGCAGCTTGCCGATTATCAACACCTGCGCCGCTGGCACATCTGGTCGGAAGCCGATTTTCCGCGCACGACGACGACGCGCAAAATCATCAAGCGCACGGTTGCAGAGGCTGTACAGCAATGGGCGAAGAATGAAAGTGAGAGGCTGAAAGCGAAAGGCGAAGGGTCAACGGCGGATGGTGAGCCAGCGAAGAACGCAGCGGAGGATTCATCCTTTCTTCTGCACCCTTCCTCTCCTCTTCTTGATCTTGTGGCTACGGCAAGCGGCAACACACAAGCGCGGGTTGATGCGCAAGCCAAGCTGGCGAGCGACTTGCAACTCGATTCGCTCGGTCGCGTCGAGTTGATGAGCGCCATCGAAGATCGGTTTCAAATCGAGATTGACGAAGGAGCCTTTACCGCAGCAACGACGGTTGCCGACATCGAAAAGATGATCGGGCAAGGCCAGCGCGACACCCCGACGCCTTACCCGTACCCGAAGTGGGCGCGTCGCTTCCCGGCGCGCGCCATTCGCAGGCTGCTCTATTACTCGCTGATTCTTCCCATCACGCGTTTGATGTGTTGGGTGCGGGTGCGCGGCGCGGCAAACTTGCCGCGCACGAAGACGCCTGTGCTGTTTATCGCCAATCACATTTCGATGGCCGATCATGGCTTGATTCTTTCCGCCTTACCCTGGCGCTACCGTCACCAATTGGCGATTGCGATGGAAGGCGAACGCTTGCGCAGTTGGCTTCACCCTTCGGCAACGATTCAGAGGGTTGTGCGCCTGTGGCTGCGGATTCAATACTTGCTGGTTGTCACCCTGTTCAATGTCTTTCCGCTGCCGCAACAGAGCGGCTTTCGCCGTAGTTTCGCTTACGCGGGCGAGTGCGTAGATCAAGGGATGAGTCTGCTCGTCTTCCCTGAAGGCCGCACGACCGCAGATGGCCAGATGCAGCCCTTTATGAATGGCATCGGGTTGTTGACAGCAAATCTCGACATTCCGGTCATCCCCATCAAGATCGAGGGCTTATTCGAACTCAAAGAGCGGCGCAAATACTTCTCCCGCCCCGGCAGCGTCACCATCACCTTCGGCGAAGCCATCACCTTCACAGGTGATCGGGCTCCGGCAACTATCACCAAAGAGTTGGAAGCGAGCGTTGTTACTCTCTCCGGCATGGCGTAGTAAAAATGGATCGGGGAGGCTAGAGCCACTCAATTTTCGGAGCGAATAATACCTAGAAGGAGCGGAAGACTTAGGGAGGCTACTCCTGACTGATGAGCAGCCATTCCCTGCGTGTCTGGTTATCTCTCTTGCACGCTGCCTCATAGAAAACGGAGTGGAATGAGTTCTAGCCTTCGCTCGATTATTGTGCTGACTTATCGCCGTTTGCCCCATGTTGAGTGATGACGACAAAACCGGGCGGGAGCTTTTCACTCTTTTCCAAATCCTTGAGCGCTGGCACATTCTTAGTCTTCGACTTTAGATAGTGATTCAGAAAGCGGAGCGTATATCGAGATATGGCCTCGTACCCCATCTGCGCCACCGCTCCCGACTTTGACCATCGAGGCACTTTGGTGATGCCCATGACACCCGGAATCATCCCTTCGGTTGCGTTAAAGTTCCCATGAGCTAATTCAGGAAAACTGACGAAGTATGAGTTGATCGGAAGAGAGTTCAGAATAGTCGGGGGCGTGCGAATCGTGCCATTCGTGGCGACCCGTTCTGTCAGGATGATATACGGAACGTTCAGCCGTGCCGCATCGAGTTTGGCAATCTCATCTGCGCTTTGGTAGACCCAGCCATTGAGCACATTAGAACTAAGGCTGATAACCAGACCGACATCCGGGCTTTGTGCTTGTAGTAACGTCGCCGACTCGCCCGCGTAGCTCCATGACACGACAGCGATCTTTTTCGCCGCATCAACATTGGGCAAAGTCTTCAGTTGTCTGAGCGCGAACTCCAAATCGCGGATGTGCTCGTTGAGAGTGGTGAGTTTGATTGCCGAGGTCTTGGCTTCGAAAGGGAGAGGCATGGCCGCTCCCTGATAGCGGGCGAACCCAATCACGTAGCCGTGACTTGCCAAGTATTCGCTCAAGATGGATTGCGCGGCGATGGTTCCATGACGCGCGCTCCACAAAACGACCGGAAAAGACTTCTTGAGAAGGGGGGCATCTTTGACGGCAGCCATCTTTGTCGCCAGAATCTGATCGAGCGCCTCTCCAGCGATGCCTTCCGGCTCTGAGCTAATAGCAACAGACAGGCTCTCTCGTAAAGTCTGTCTATCAGAGCCATTGACAGGGGTGGTGTCGGCTATCGCATTCGACACAGTCAGGTAATCCGCGAAAGTCAGCGGCACAGAGCGTTTGGAAAGCCGGGTCGGATACCAGAGGGCGATCTGCACGGGACGGCCACTCGTGCCGTCCCGATCCGGATCGTTGTAAGTTGTCACACGGAAGCCGACACCGTACGGTCCCGGTTTGAGTTCTCCCCACAAGCGCGGCGTCGGTTGAGAAGCGCCATGAGCAACACCGGCAATCGTCGCGGCTATGAGAAGTAACCGAGTAACGTGCTGGCAAGCCTGCCTCAATGATCGGTTAGACATTGTGCCTCACGGGTATCACGATTCTCTATTCCTTAAGGCGAATGCCATTGAGGTCTTCAAACTGCGCTTTGATGCCCCAACCGCCGAAATTTTCCGTCACCGCCATCCACAACTCGTTATCGCCTTTTTGCAGCTGCAGTAAAAAATCGTCAAAGAGTCCAATCGTACCAAAGAAGAGATAATCACTCGAGCGGTAGATGTCGCTGCCGCCGAAGATCAGGCGGTCGTTAAAATAGACTTTGATGTCGTCACTGAATCCGAAGGCCAGACGTTTGACCTGCTCGCGGTCGGAGTGAATCGTCAGCCGCGCAAAGACCGTATTGTTGTTGTCGTCCACGCCCGCCAGACGAGCCAGATTCGCCAGCCCCGTGCTCTCACAAGCCAGCTTCGTCCACTTCAGTTGTTGTTTGTCGGCGGCGGCAAGTTGGTATCTCTTGTCGAGCATTTTGCCCGCGAAGACATTGGAGACTTGCCACGCCATCACGGTTCCGGCGGGTGCAGCGACCGGCGCTTTGGCTTTGCTCTTGAGCGGCGGGTTGTTCAGCGGCGTAAAGCGAAAGTTCGAATAGTAGGCGGGCGAAGAGTTACCGACGCTGAGTCCGACTTTGCCCGCTTTGATGGCGCGTTTCAACTCATGAGCAAAGAGGGCAGGCGTCTCCAGGTCTTTGATATAGATTTCGGCTTGCTGTCCGGCGACGACGATTTTGATGGGCACCCATTGATT
>CAYXVU010000079.1:0-23942 GCA_964468725.1 uncultured Clostridia bacterium | reverse complement strand
GCTGGTTAGTTGCGATAAATCACGACCACTTTGGCGAGCCGATTGTGTCTCTACAGGCGTGTCAACATTGACTCGCAAGTCGCCCTGCCTTCCATGAATTAACACGATGCGGATGCGTTGTCCCGGATCACGAAAGTTCACCTCAAACTCGCTTCGCGTAATCACTTGCGCTTGCGCGCCTTGAGGTTTGATCTCCCGAGCGAAGACCTCAAGGGCGTCACCCGTAACGGTGGTTTCTCCAAACCACCGCCAGCCCGCTGAGGGGGCTTCGGTTTGAATCAGAATGCGAATGCCGCCGTCCGGCTGCCGCTTAGCCGTCGCTGAAAGGACGGTTGCGAGTCCTCTATTACGATTGCTCGCATCCTGACTCGCTTGCGTCACTTGTCGGGGGCGCTCCGTATTGAGGAGGCCGAGCTTTTTCGCCGTCTCTATGTCCAATTCGCCAGTCTCCGGCAAGCCATTCTCCCGTTGGTAAGTCTTTAATGACCCGGATAATCGAGGACTCTTCATCCCGTCAATCGCCCCTTCATAATACCCTTGGTCGCGCAGGGCAATCTGCGAGCGACGGGTCATCTCCGTCGAGTCTAATGGCAGAGGTTCAGCAGGCTCACCGGGCACAGGTTCTGCTTCTACCCCGACGCGATGAGGCAAAGGCTCTTCTGCGCTTCTTTCCCGATTTGCGGTCTCTTCCGCTTCAACACGGCGGTCGGGATTCGCTCGCGGCTGGTTTGCAGGGGAGGGTGACCGCTCTGGGGCGCTAACAATGGATCGGTCATCGTCATCGGGGTCTTGATCTTGACCGCGACTGGGCAGACGGCGTTGCCCAGTCTGCCCGCCTGAATCAACATCAGTGTCCGATATTGACCGAGGGTAAGAATTTCCATGAATCAGAATCGGAGATTTGAGTTCGATTCCAAAACTGGTTCCGGCGGGTACTTCGGCCTCTTCTCCCTTGGTTATCAATGCGCCGATCATCCCAGCGCCAGCACCGACGACTCCTCCCAAGACTGCACCTTTCCCTCCCCCGGCAATCCCTCCGAGGATCGCGCCAATGGCTCCTCCGCTACCAATGAAGACGGCCGTCCCTTTTCCCTTCCCGCCGGAGATTCGACTCTCATCATCGACCGAACCGTCGTTACCAGGGTCGAGCGCCGTCAGCGACCCGTCTATCCGCCTCTCTGTCCCATCAGGCAATATCAACTTATCGAACTCGACAGCTAATAATCCCGGCTTGTTCATACGTTTGGCCGGAGTAACCTGCGTAATCCGACCTTCGACTTTAGCTCCGGTCGGTATGGCAACTTGCCCGCGATGGTAGACCGGAGCCGAAACAGTTGCAGTGAAGGTATCACCAACCCGCGATCTTTTCGAATTCAGCGTCTCATCCATGCTCATACTGATGATGGTCTGTGCGGGAATTGTTATAGCTTGCGTACTGACACGATGCTGCGGACTTCGCCCTCGTGAGTTCTGCCCGAAGGCGACCGAAGCGATTAGTGAGCCAGTAACGATAACGGCAATTATCATTTTAGGAGTCAGGGGTTTCATCTTCGTCGCCTCCGATCACATACGAGGATTTTGGTAGCTCTTCCTGAACGGGATTCAAATCTCTGACGCCTGAGAACCCCATTCCGTTGTCCTTCGTTTTGCTTACCTAATTTTTTGCTCCTTACAACGATTTATTGCCATAAGAGAGATTATCAGTCCCAGATTCGGTAGGCTATCCTACCCTATCCGATTTGGCGAGGTCGTCGGCTCTCCTTTACCAATCTGCACGACCTGATCGGTATAGTTTTCAAAGGTGTCGTCGTGGCTGATGACAAAGAGTTGATGGAAATCTTTTATGCGACCAATCTGCTCGGCAAGGTTTCGACGCCGGTCTTCATCCAGATTCGTCGTCGGCTCATCGAAAAAGGCCAATCTGATCTCCGATAGCTCTTTTAACAGAGAGAGCCGTACGGATAAGGCTGCGGCCATCTGTTCCCCGCCCGACAAATTCTGAAACGGACGATCATAGCCGGACTCCTCAATAATAATTTCATATCCTGAATTCCACTGTAAGGAAGTATAGTCGTTTCCTGTAATCTCCCGATATAAGAGGTTAGCTTCTTGCGATATGGCAAACAGGTGCGCCTCAGTCACAAAGGGAACGGCCTTCTTCAACACATCTCGCGTATACTCTGAAAACCCCTCCAACTCTTCATAGCGATGTTTTTGATCGTTGAGCCGGTGCAATTCGGAAAGACATCCTTCTAACTTCACAACTTCGGCCTCCAGCCCTGCCTTTCTCTGCCGGATAACCGCTAATTCGGCTCGTTCCGTTGCAACCGTTTCTACCAATCGACTACAGAGTTGCTCTTGTGATCGGTGAAAGGGCTCATTGTAAGATGTGCGCAATTCGTTGAGGTGTGATTGTAAGCGAACGCGTGATTCTGCAACCGATTTCGTCTGCCCCTGCAAAGATTGCCACTCCCTCTGTCTTTCTTCGAGCATCTGGGATAACAGCGTATTTTGCACAAAGAGTTGATAGTCAGTTTCATACTTTGCCCTGCGGTCACGCTCAGCCTGTAACAATTGATCTAGCGATGCATACTGCAAGATTTCCTTTCGCAGATCATCAAGCTGAGTGGTGAGACCTACCTCTTGTTCGTTCAGTCTCTCAAGGGCTTGAGCCACTTCGTCGCTTTTTTGCAGGCCAATACGTAGATACTGAACGCGGCCTCTCGGATCATTCAGGAGCTGAAGTCGTTGCGAAACCTCCTCCAAACGGGTTGGCACTTCATGCAATTGCGCCAATTGCTCTTTCAATTGATCAAACAATTGTCGTCTCTCCGAACCTTCCGCTTTGACCCGTTCCAAATGCTTCTGTAATAACTCCAGTTGCTCGTAACGCGATTTTGCCTGGCGCGAGGCGTCCAATTCCTTCTCAGCATCTTTTAATTTGGTGACCGCACGCCTCAAACCTTCATCAGTAACTAAGAGGGTAGCGAGTTCCGATTCCAGCCGTGAAAGATTGGCCTGTTCGATTTCACGATCTTGCTCATACCGTGCGAGTTGGTGGCGCAAAGACTCCAACTTCAGCAAAGCTTTCTGCGCGTCAACTGCCGAGCGCAGGCTGCGTTGCGTTACGGCTCTTTGCTTTTCCACTTGCTGCAATCGCTTGCGATGATCGCCAATCTGCACCGTGAAGTATTGATCCAGCCCTTCTCCTTCCTTCATGTTTCGACACGGTTGACTGAGTAGCGGGCAAAGGCCTTGCTCGATTCCCGCAGCAACGGTCTCTTCTCGCTCAATGGTCATTTTTAATGTGGCAATCTCTTCAATCTGCCTCTGATTCTGCAACTCCAATTGTGGTAGCTGTGCGGCCAGTTCTTGCTGGTGAGCAACAGCGGCGCATTCTCCTTGTAGGGTCTTGATTTCGCCATCCAACTTGCCAATTTTTTCGCGAGTGATACGGCTCTGCTTTTGATGCTCCTGATAAACTTGCATCTTGAGCTTCATATCATTGATGTTATCTTGGAGCTCTCGACATTGCGATTCCAACTTCATAACCTGGAGAGGAGCCCATTCAAGTGATTTTACTTCTTCAATCTGTGCCACAAGGGCTTTGTAATTATCCCGAAATTCACCTAACTGCTTTTCGACTCGACCGGACTGTTCGGAGAGTTGTTTAAACTCTCCCACCATCGTTTGTAACGACTGCCGTTGGTTCTCAAAGGATTCTTGTTCAATAATCAAGGGTTCCAGTCGCTCGATTTCTGTACGACTGCCTTCCAACTCTCTTTGTCGTTCCCGTTCATAGGTTAACTTTGTTCTGATCGCCGCCAACTCGCGTTCGGAAGTAACGATTTGACCGGCAATTTGATCGCGGTGTACGGCATTCGCCTCTAAGCTCTTGAGGTTCAAAAGGGCATGATTATAGTTTTCAAACCCCAGTCGGGATTGTTCGACGATAGCCCGTGCTCGGAGCGATTGTTCGGCGTCATCTCTTGCCTTTTCCTCTCTTCCCTTCAATTCGGTCAACCGCGAAGCGAGGGTTGCCATCTCTCCTGACTTTTCTTGAATATCGCTTGCCAACTGACTCAGCCGTTTGACCTCTGCTTGCACCTGCTCAAATTCGGCTGCTGACGCGCGCAACCGCAATTCGCGCTCTTGCTCGGATTGCAAGAGAGAATGAAATTCGGCTTTGACCTCCTCTAATCGTGCGGCCTCGACTTCTAATCGCGCGATGCCTTCCCGAAGGTCGCCTTTCTGCGTATCAATATGTTTGCCTACTCCTCGTAGCTCGTCAGCCGCCAGTTGGTATTCATCCACTCGCAGAACCTTATCGAAAGTAACCTTCCGCTTTGCCGGAGGTTCGGCAAACTCTGTCGTGAGCATGCCTTGCGGCACGCCAATCGTCGAAAGGAACAAGGTTTTGAGATCAACAGCGGCGTCTATCCCTAAATGCGTCTTGATCCATAAGAGCACCTGCTGCTTCTGTTCAACCAATCTGATTTTGGTGACCGGGTCAAAGATGTAATAGCCATTTGAGGTGTCCCGGTGCACTGTGTATTCACGATCATCAAGGTGCGAGCGAAAGGTCACCCGTGCGATTCCTTTTTTAGCTCCACGCCGTAAGTAATCTTCCTTCTTATAAGGCAGATGATCGAAAAGCACCCAAGCAATGGCTTCCAGAATGGTGGTCTTCCCTGCTCCGTTAGGCCCGCTAATAGCAATTACCCCTTGCGAAAACGAAAACTGAGCCTTCTCATAACTCTTGATATCTTCCAATTCGACCGCTGTGATAATCATTTCACCCTCGCCGCATTTTTACTTCATGATTTCGTAATGAGAACTCGTGATTGATCTTAACATAGGTCTATCTGTAGTGCTGCCGAGCCAGTTGGTAAGAAGAGAGAAAGCAAACCTGAATTTGCTTTCTCGGTTTCGAGTTTGTAACATTACGTCTCCCCCTTAGCGTGCAGGCTTACAAGAGCTAAAGGGTTAATTTTGTCGTAATTCATAACGACTTCGGGGTGCTCGAACCTTGTGAGTTCGACCCTATATTCATCGTTGAGTCATCATGGAATTCGCACTCATTATAATCGCTCTCATCTTTCTGGTAGCCCTTGGGCTACATATACATAAAGTGATTCAACGCCGTCAGGCGCAACGGATCGTTGATAATGAATATAACGTCGCGGTTGTTCTTTGGGAGTTTGGCCGTTCTCTCAGGGGCTTTCTCGAGACGGCCAGGCGCAATGGCAATTCGGTGATAGCTTTCAATGAGATCACCATCCCCCATAGCACCGGCTACCGCTTAACGTTGGAATTGGCCGGTTATCGTTTCCGGGTCTACGGCCTGCCGGATTTATATAATCGAACCGGTCGTCTCTCATTTCTTATAGACGACACCTTGACGGTCAGGGCATCGGATCGCAATGGTGACCTGGCTAAAGAAGAAGACGAGGAGTATGTTGGGGGCAAGAGTGAATAGGAGAAGCGTATAATGGCCTCTACAAACCCCTCAAAGGTCGCTATAAATTTCGTTATGCGACGCAGGTTTGGATTGAGGGGCCAATGATTCCTCAAAGGTTTCAAGACACAATTATCCACAAAGGCATACAGAATGGAAAAGTCACCGCAGTCTCCCAACCTTGGGGAATTCTTTCAACTCCTCCCCTCCTACTTTCAAAAGAACAAGACGGAAAAGACGCTTACCTACTATTTCGCCATCGAAGAGGAAGAATGGACGGTTACTATTTCACCCGATCTCTGTCTGGTTGAAGAGGGCAAAGCAATCGAGCAGCCGGATTGTTACCTGCAAACAACGAAAGATATCCTGATTCGAACTTACAAAGGCGAATACATCCCCTCCTTCGCTGACCTGATGAGCGGCAAAATCAAAACCAATCGCCCTGATTTATTGCTACTCTTTCGCGGCGTGTTCTCCCAAGAGTGAAATATGCAAATTTCCACCCTGAACCGGAGGTTACCATCATGCACTTTGGAGTTTCGATCTTTACTACTGATTATGCCATTCGCCCCGACGAGCTCGCGCGCGAATTGGAGGCCAGAGAGTTCGAATCCCTATGGGTTCCGGAACACACCCATATTCCCGCTAGTCGCCGCACCCCCTGGCCGGGAGGAGCCGATTTGCCGGAAGAATACTGGCATACCTATGACCCGTTTGTAGCGCTCGGTATGGCGGCTGCGGTCACGACCAAACTAAAGATTGCCACCGGAATCTGCCTACTGATTGAGCGTGACCCCATCACCACAGCAAAAGAAGTAGCGAGTCTCGACTGGCTCTCCAATGGTCGCTTCCTCTTCGGCATTGGCGGCGGTTGGAATGTTGAAGAGATGGAAAACCATGGCACAGATTACAAAAAGCGATGGCGCATCTTGCGCGAACGGGTGTTAGCCATGAAAGAGATTTGGATGCAAGAGGCTGCCGAATTTCACGGGGAGTTTGTGAACTTCGACCCCATCTGGGCTTATCCCAAACCTCAACAACGCCCCCACCCCCCGATTCTGATGGGCGGGGACGGGCCAACGACGTTTGATCGCGTCATCGAGTATTGCGATGGCTGGATTCCCATTGGCATCCGTGCGACCAATCTTTTGGAGAAGATTCATCTGCTACGACAACGCGCCGCTGAAGCGGGACGCGACCCGCAATCTATCTCCATCAGTATCTTTGGCGCAAAACCTGCACCTGAAGCCATCTCGCAATTTACCGAAGCAGGGGTTGAGCGGGTCATCTTTGGGTTACCTTCGGCGCAGCGCGATATCGTCTTGCCCCTGTTAGATACGTATGCGGCACTGCACCAGTAAAAGAGGATAGAGGCGATCATGAGATTGGGCGTCATGGAGAACCGGTCACGCTTCGCTTTGACAGTGTTTGCAGCAGCCCTGCTCATCATCATTGGCACCAGTTTCGCGCTCTATTTTCGTTCCGGCCTCGAACTCTCAACACAACGCTTGCAACAATTTCGCATGGAAGCTCAACTATTAGAGTCATCCCTACCGGATGACCCTAGTCAGTTGAGCGTACCTCTCATAGAAGAATCGCTCAGGAAAAACGGCATCAGAGCCCAGGTCGGCATCTATTCGCCATCGGGTCAATTACTCCTCCGAACTTCGACGCTGCCGCAAACATCGGACGCCACAGCTACCTTCCCCTCCCCTTCTTCCGAGTTGCAACGGTCAGGTAATTCACTCCACTCTTATAGTGAACAGGGTACTGAGATAGTCGAAATCCGCAATGGGGCAAGCTCCGTAATTCTCTTATCCAGACCGACTCTGAAACTCTCCTCACCCGTGCTCTTGTACGGCCTCAGTTATTTATTGATCTCGCTGTTCTTCGGATTGACGATTGCAATCCTTACCGTGCGGTGGTTGATGAAACCTTATCGCCGCCTCGTCAAAGAGGTTCAGGCAAGCCAAACGACAACGACAGCCGGACAAAACGAAAGCGAGTTTGTGCTGGAAACCTTTCAATCGCTCATCGAACAACTGCAAGTGAAAGAGAAGGAGTTGGCTGAGCTTCATCAGCGAGAACGTCGTCGTGCAGATCGCACCGAACGCTTCAACGAAAAGTTGATTGCCAGCATTCCCAGCGGACTCTTGACGGTTAGTGAGCAGGGTCAAATTACCGCCGCTAACGACAACCTCATTCGCCTATTCGGACAGTTCAAGGCCTTTGCCGGGGCTCAGCACTCCGGCCAATTACGGCTCCCCTCGGCTCGTATCCCGTATGAAGAATATCTCGCCCCATCTCCGAAATTGGTTCAGTTAATCGGCGATTGTATCCAATCGCAAGTACCCATTCACAGGGGAGTGGCAGAGGTAAAACTGATTGATGGCAGCGTGCGTCAACTGGGGCTGAGCCTCTCTCCGATCCTTGATGATAATCTGCAATTTGAAGGCGTACTCTGTCTGCTGACCGATTTGACGGAGGTGATCGAATTACGAGAACGCCTCAAACTCCAAGATAACCTCGTCAACTTGGGAGAGATGGCAGCGGGCATTGCTCATGAATTCAAAAACTCTTTAGCGACGATTCAAGGGTATATTCAACTGCTTGATCTGCAAACGGCAACGGCGGTTGACCGATCTACGCGACAACAAACCCTCACCATTGCTCTCTCAGAAGTCCGACTCCTCACTCGCTTGGTGACAGACTTCTTGAATTTTGCCAAACCGCAATCGCTCACGCTGAGCCAGACCAATCTTGGGGAGCTGATTCGACAGTGTCTGAGCGAGCTGCAACCGCGCATTCAGGCTGCGCAGGTCGCGATCTCAACCAGTGGGGAGTTCCCTGAAATCATGGCAGACGAAGTGCTTTTACAACGAGCCTTTTCAAATTTGCTTCGCAATGCCATTGAAGCAATGGAGTCTCAGGTAGAAGGTAATCAAATCGAAATCAGAGCCATTTCAGAAAAGCCTTCTTCTTACATCCATGTGAAGATCGCCGATACGGGGTGCGGTATTGCTCCTGATGATCTACGAAAAGTCTTCATCCCCTTCTTCACAACAAAATCGCGCGGTTATGGCATCGGTCTAGCGTTAGTTCAAAAGATCATTATCGCGCATGGCGGTTCGATCATGGTTGAAAGAAGCGATGCTCGCGGGACAGTCTTTGATTGTCGCCTTCCCCTCGCAGCCAAGGAGCAGCCCGAACGCCTTTTCACAGAAGCTTAGATTCCAATCCGAGTGTGAAAAATCTTTCAATTATTGATCCTTTTCGTAACAGAGGCTGCTTTTTGCCTTCCCGGTTTTTCCCAATTTTGTGCTCTTGGCTACGACTAATGCTCAGGTGCCTCCCCAGCGCAGGGAATGGGCACAGAATTGCAATAGATCAGGCTGGCTACGTCTAAGCGATGTAGAAAAGAAGAACGGGCGGCACTATGGATAAGGTGAAAAACCACGAGAATGAAAGAGGGTTGAGCTTGATGGAAGTCATTATTGGCTGCCTACTCGGCCTGATTCTCGCTTCCGTCCTCCTGCATGTTGTGAAGATCGGGGTTGCCATGTATAAGCTCAATGGCACAACCCAAGAGATCACTCGCGAGTTAGAAAAGGCTCGTATTCGGGCGATGGCCAATCACGAAGCGACCGCTGTGATATTTGAAGCTAAAGAGAAACGGTTCGGTTTGGATCGCAACAACAATGGCAAATTGGAGAGTGGTGAGGCCTCCGACTTGCCTGATGACGTGCAAATCGAAGATAACGGTTGCATCATCTTTACCGAAACCGGCAGCCTCTCCAAACGCTCAAAAGAACCCAAGATTGTCATCAGCAATGCGCGCGATTCACGTAAGGTTAGCGTCTCGGCACAAGGGGCTATCGAAGTAGATTAACCTGCAAAGACAGAGCTACGGGTATGCTGACCAGGGCGAGTTTGACAGCCTGGCGAATATGCCGGTCAACCGCGCGAGTATGGGTTCAAGCTGAGGGTTCGCCCTGATTTTTCTTCCACCTGCGCTTTCTCGCCATTCGGTTTGTAAAAAATCGGCAAATAATTTTTCTCCCTCCGTTCAAATCATCGGTGGAGGTTTTCTAAGCCAGAGCACGGGCTGGAGCGTTAGCGATCTTACTCTTAGGAAACCTCCATGTGATTCTAAGGAGATTCAAGGATGAAAGGAAAAATAATCGGCGCAGTTGCGCTGGTCGTGTCTCTATATTCCTTTGCGTCTGCACAAGGCATCATTATTCCCGATCATTGTCATCGTTGCCCTGAACCCATCCCTCGACCGGTTCCTTTACCACGCGTCTTAAAAGTAAAATCAGTTAGCATCACCACAAAGATTGAGGCACAAGTTGCCACAACCAAAGTTGAGCAGGTATTCGAAAACGAAACCCCTTACCGCCTCGAGGGCTCTTACTTTTTCCCCATCCCGGAAAGTGCAAGCCTCTCCGATTTTGCCATCTATGATGGCTCCAAACGGATGTCCGGCGAAGTAATCGAAAGGGAAAAAGCTCGACGCATCTATAACGAAATCGTGCGTCGACAAATTGATCCCGGATTACTGGAATATGTCGGTAAAGATTTATTTCAGGCGAACGTCTTTCCCATCGAACCGCGAAGTACAAGAAAGATCGAACTCACTTATAGTCAGGTTCTACGCAACGAAGGTGGGACCGTCTCTTATCTATATGCGCTCGGCACAGGTCGCAGGCTCCTGCAACAGCCTATTCAACAGATCGCCGCGAGCATCGAAATCGCATCGCCAACCGATCTGAAGAATATCTATTCTCCGACTCATAAAATCGCCGTCTCTCGGAATGGCGAACGTCGCGCACGCCTCAGCTTTGAAGGCTCAGGCGAAGAGGCGCAGAAGGATTTTCGTCTTTACTATTCGCTTTCGGAAAAAGATTTTGGCCTCTCATTGCTTACTCACCGGGAGCCCGGTAAAGACGGTTTCTTTCTGATTCTGCTCTCTCCGAAGGTCAACATCAGCGATCAGGAATTGATTGCCAAAGATATTATCTTTGTCTTTGACACCTCCGGCTCAATGAGCGGTGAGAAGATTGAGCAGGCGAAAGCGGCGCTCAAATTCGGTGTCCAGTCGCTCTCCCCACGGGATCGCTTCAACATCATCTCCTTTTCTGGTGAAGAGCATCTGATGAAGTCGAGCCTTATCGAAGCAAACCCCGGCGCGAAGTCGGATGCCGCCGCATTCATAGAACGCTTGCGCGCTGAAGGGGGCACGAATATCAATGATGCCTTGATCGCTGCATTTAAGCAGTTTCAAAATTCGGATCGTCCGAAGATGATCGTTTTTCTGACCGACGGTAAGCCGACGGTGGGCGCGACGGATGAAAAATTGATTGCCCGAAATACAGTCGAAGCCAATCGCGCACAGGTGCGATTGTTCTCCTTCGGCGTCGGTTACGATCTGAATACGAACCTTCTCGATAAACTCGCAACCGAGCATCGCGGAGCCAACGACTACATTGAACCGAACGAAGATATTGAAGTCAAAGTCTCCAACTTTTTTGCCAAAGTGAACTATCCGGTTCTATCCGATCTCAAACTCGATCTCGGCTCGATTGAGGCCGAGCTCATCTATCCGCGAAGCCTGCCTGATTTGTTCAAAGGCGCGCAGATCGCTCTGGTCGGGCGGTATAAAAACCAGGCCAACAAAACGACCATTCGTCTGAGCGGAAAGGTCGGGAATCGTGAAGAGACTTTCTCATTCAGCGATCAGTCCTTCGCTGCCGAACAGAATGACAATGCATTTTTGCCGCGCCTATGGGCTACGCGTCGCGTCGGTTATCTCATGGAACAAATTCGCCTTAACGGCGCACATAAAGAGTTGGTAGATGAAGTCACCGCACTCGGAACACGCTACGGTATCGTCACGCCTTACACGTCATTCCTCATTACTGAAGACCTGAAGGATGAAGCCAGACGGCAATCCTTCCCCACCGGAAGCCGCCGCGCAATGGAGATGAAGACTGCCCAACCCACCGCCTCTTCCGGTCAAAGCGGCGTATATCGGAGCAAAGCCGACAAAGAGATGGCTGACGCCGACACCCTGAGCGGAGTTGATGATTATTTGATGACCCTGAAACGGGTTGCCGACAAGACCTTCACCCTCAAAGACGGCGTCTGGGTTGATACGGAATACAAATCATCCGCCAACTTGCCTAACGTGCGGATCAAATTTGGCAGTGAAGAGTTTTTCACCCTCATAACTCGTGAGCCCGCTTTGACAGAATTCTTTTCGCTTGGCCAAAAAGTGATAGTTGTCTTCAAAGGCAAAGTCTATGAAATCGTCTGATCATCTCTCTAACTTCCATCCTTGAGTGGATCCCCGCCCTCGCGGGTCAACTCAAGGATGCTCCTCCCGTTCATCCAGCCACACACTTTTCGCCGCTGGCATTCACCCCTTTTTTGGGGTAAAACTTACAGCCCGTCCATCGGGGTTTAACATTCAAGTCTTCAGGTGCCGTTAGCAAAGGCAGGCCGCAAACCGGAGGCGTTATGAAAAGACTCGCTGTTCTTATCACCCTTTTCCCATTGGTCTTCACAACTACCAAAGCCGCCGATAGCCAATATCTGCGGGCGGCGAAAGAGACCGCCAAGTGGCTCGATTCAGTCGCCTTGAAAACGGAAAAGGGGCTGACCTGGCCAGCCGACCCGAATGATGCCAAATCGCAATTCGCCAATCTATACAGCGGTTCGCCTGGCGTCATCCTCTTTTACTTGCAACTCTATCGTGCAACTCGAAACCCTGATTATCTCAACCGTGCGCGTGCCGGAGCCGATCATTTGATAGAGACAATCGCAAAGGAAACCGAATCGGGATTGTATACAGGAATATCCGGCATTGGGTTTACGCTGATTGAAACCTATCGCGTGACGGGAGAACGAAAGTATCAGAAAGCCGCAGTGCAATGCTGTGAGCTACTGCGCCAACGCGCCGTTATAAGGGGTGCGGGTGTCGAGTGGAATGATTCGACGGATATCATCGCAGGCAATGCAGGCATCGGGCTATTTCTGCTCTATGCTGCGCGCGAATTATCACTTCCCGAGTTGAAAGCTTTAGCGCAACAAGCTGGGAATCGGTTGCTTGAACTTAGCATCAGCGAATCCCGTGGCAAGAAATGGGCGATGACGGCAAAATTCCCGCGCCTCATGCCGAATTTTTCGCATGGCACTGCTGGAATCGCTTACTTTCTAGCCGTTCTCTACCAAGATTCTAAAAAGAAGGCTTACCTGGATGAGGCGGTCGCCGGGGCAAAGTATTTGCAAACGGTGGCGGTCACAGAAGGGGATGTCTGTCTCATCTTTCATAACGAGCCGGACGGCAAAGACCTCTTTTATCTCAGTTGGTGTCATGGCCCGGCGGGAACAGCTAGACTCTTTTACAAGCTCTATCAAATCACCAGCGAAAAGGGCTGGATGGATTGGGTGAACCGATGCGCACGCGCCATCACAACAAGCGGCATCCCGCAGAATCGAACCGCAGGGTATTGGAATAATGTCAGCCAATGTTGCGGCTCGGCAGGTGTGGCGGAGTTTTTCTTGAGCCTATCAGAGATCACCAAAGAACCGTCTCACCTCGCTTTCGCCAAACAGGTAACGAGGGATTTGTTGCAGCGTGCGCAAACGGATGAGCAAGGTCAACGATGGGTGCAGGCAGAGCACCGCGTTCGGCCTCAATTATTGGTTGCTCAAACAGGTTTTATGCAGGGAGCGGCAGGCATCGGAATTCTATTGCTACGTTTATACGGAACAGAACAGAAAAGACCGTTGCGTTTGCGACTGCCGGATGACCCGTTCTAAAGCAAGCAGGGCTGTTTGTTTGAGAAGCCTCTCGCACCAATTCGAGAGGTTTTGAGTCATTCGTATCAAACAATCGCTTTCTTCATCATCCGGCGGCTGGTTGCACGACCAACGCCGGTTGCACAGCAAGCGATTGAACCGAGCGCAGCGCCTCTTCATAAGAGCGCTGATAGGCCAAATAATCCTCCGGCGAAGTAGGAAACATGCCATACCAAACATAATCGAATCGTTCCGTCATAAACCGCATCGGTGCAAGCAGAGGAGCGAAGCGCGAGACTTTGTTGAGGTAATCCCGATTGGTCGCGTTGGCTTCCAATTCGATGAGTTGCCGATCAGCCAGCTCATATAAAAATGAGAGGTAGAGTTTGCGAATCGCGGTTCGGAAATCTCCGATACGCGCCGCCACTGATGCCGCTTCGGCAAGGTCTTTGGCGGTCACATCCTCTTCGATCTCTTCGCCCAATATGGTGCGTTTCCCCTCCTTCTTCTTTCCCCGCCGGAAGCGCATCGTCAGGCGACCGGCCATTACCAAGAAAACGGCGACGACCAAAATCACCACTACTCGGAAGACCCAGCTCAGTTGTCCGCCGGAGCCAAAGATGGCTTGCCGTACGCGCTCGATGATCTCTCGAATCAAATCAAAGATGGCATTGCGAATCTGTTTGATCTTTGCCGTCAACCAATCTTCTTTCTTCTCCCGGTACTCTGAGCGCTGCAAAATCTGTCGAATGGCGGTGTGGGGGTCGCTCGAATCGGAAGCGTCATCCGCTTGGGCTTGAGACCCGCGTACACTTTCTTGCAAGGCACGCAACCGTGCTGCAAGCTGTTCTTGCAGATCTCTTTTCTTCTCTGGCTTTGTCTCTTCTCTGTACACATCGAGCGCGATATGCAGCCAGGTATTATCAACTTGAATGGTCTGCTCTGCAGTTTCAATCTCTTCGGTCTTCGGCAGCAACCCCTTAAACTCAGCTATTCGCGCGTCGGAAATCCTCTCCGCCAATTCGCAATCAAAGGCGAGTTCAATGGCAGTCTGAATACGCCGCTGATAGTCTTCCAATGAAGCCGCCATTGCCACTCCGTTAAAGAGGAGGACGAGGAAGAAGAATGAAGGAATTCTCCTGGTCATGCAGACTCCAACTGTTTTTTCTCTCACAGCCCTTTCCCGCAACGGACACAAAATTTCGCCCCCGATTGCAGTAATAGGCTGCACTGCGGACATTGAATGACCTCAACTGAATTCGACTCAATCCGCTTTGCGGCGGTTACCGAAGAGGGCAACAAATCAGCAGGCATCGCCGATTCAGAGTCAGCCGACAAAGAAGGCTCAAGGCTTTGGCCATTTTGAGAGGGCAGTTCTATCGGCGTCGCTACCAATCTTCCTCCCGAACTATCTACGAAAGGCGGCGCGGGAGCCGATTCCGGAGGAGTTACTGGCGGCGGGGGACGATAACCCGCCAATCCGAGCGGACTGGTTTGCACATAGGTTCGCCCTTGCCAGGTGACATTCGGCACTTGATAACCGAACGGCTGCTGTGCCATCGGCTGCCAGTAAAAATCGGGGGAGACTTCGCGCGCCAGCAAATCTAAATCGTACCCTTCTTTGCGAACGCGGCTGTCAAAATAGAGCAACGTAAACGAGACGACCCAAATCGGTAGCACCAAGGTATTGGCGATTTGATTAAAAGAGGTTTGCAAGATGTTTCCAATCGGGCTGAAGAAGAACTCCGCTTCGAGATAGCCGAGCAAGTAAAGAATCAGTGCGGTTGGCATCAACAACGCCCCTAACAACGAGAGCGAGATAAAGTAGATGAAGAGCATAATCGCTCCGACGCGATGCCAGTTCCGCCCTCCTAATTTGAAAGCTCTCCCCATCGCTTCCCCAACCTTTACGCCTTCGACGACCATGACTTGAGGCAGGAAAACGAAGCGGGCAAGGAAGTAGAGCAGGATAAAGATTCCTCCCGCCAACACCGTCAGTGAAAACAAGACAACTACTGTTGCGATCAACCATGGAGGAAGTTGCATATAGGCAGTCATCCCTGCAACAACCCCAATCACGCCAGCCGATAAAAAGATGACAACGATGAAGATCAGATAGAAGACCATCCCTAAGCCCATCGTCAATAGTCCCAATACGACAGCATCGCCGATGCGCTTGCGCGCCGAAGCGAAACACTTTCGAAAGGTTATCGCCTCGCCAAGCATGATGTGGTCGCTGACGACTCGTGAAAGCCCCAACCATGTATAGAGGAAGAGGAAAAACCAGAGCGGGTAACAGATTCCTCCAATCAACATCGCTAAGATCGCCCCGCCGGACACCGAAACAGAAGCGGAGGGATTTTCTAAGTTGCCTAATACTTCCGAGTAACCTAGCCAAAAAATGACGGACGAAAAATATCCAACCAAACTGGGGACGGCGACGATCAGAATCAGCGGGACAAAATTGCGACGATAAAGGCGAACTGATCGATCAATCACATCGCCGGTTGACATCGGTTCGAGTATGGTAAGCGTAGCCATCAATCAAAAGCTCACGATCAAAATCTGCACTCGCCGCATTATACTACGTTACGCTTTTGTTGAAAGGGTCGCGGGTAGCTAAGGAAGTCAAGGATGTGGGTCGACCGATACCATTTTCGGAAAAGATCGAATGCGGCTATCGGAAAGTTAAGACGCAGGGTGAATCGGAAAGCGGCATGGTGTATGATCTATCGGCGATTTCATTTTCGGAGGCAATCTCTATTAGAAGTATTGAAGGCAACATTCAAGGACTAAAACCGAATCAAGTCCATCGTCTGGAAAAGCTCTACAATCGGCGCATCGCACCGCATGAAATTGTCACACAGGAATTTGCGCGACAATTAACCGAGCTTTCGCACGAACTCAACCGACAGGTTGGCGTTTTGGTCAATCGTAATGGCTATGTCGAAGCGGTTGTTGTCGGGAATGCCAAAGGCATCGTTTTACCGGATCTCAAGCGGCAGCGCATTGGGGAGAGCCGATTTCGCGGCCTTCGTTGCTTGCACACCCATCTGGCAGGCGAAAACTTGACCCAAGACGACTTGACCGATCTCGCGTTGTTACGACTCGACTTAATGTCGGCAATTGATGTGAAAAGCGACGGGCTGCCCGGACTAGTAAAATCTGCCCATCTGCTCCCGGCATCGCCTCTGAACCTTATCCCTTCAGATCGAACGGCAGAGGACCAAGCCAATGGGAGTGAGGACGAAAAAGGGAGATCGGATGGCCACTCTGCAATGTGGCAATTTTTAGAGCCCCGGATTCCCTCTCAACTCGATGTCGATTTTCTCGATCTGATCGAATCGCTCGAAGAGGAGATGTCGCGCACCCGCCAGTTACGCAATCCGCGCGACCAACGGGATCGGGCTCTGCTTGTCAGCGTCACTACCGAAAGTGTTACAGCAGCGCAAGAATCGCTCGAAGAATTACGCGAACTTGCTCGCTCAGCAGGAGTTGTTGTGCTGGAGGCGATCATTCAACGACGGCCAAAACTTGACCCGCGCTCGCTGCTTGGCAAAGGCAAATTAGAAGAAGTCATCATCCGCAGCCTACAACTCGGCGCTGATGTCATCATCTTTGATCAGAACCTCTCTTCCGCACAGGTGCGAGCCATCAACGAAGCGACGGACTTAAAGATCGTTGATCGTACCCAGATCATCCTCGATATTTTTGCGCAACGGGCGCAGAGCCGCGAAGGTAAGATTCAAGTCGAGTTAGCACAGTTGAAATATCTATTGCCGCGCCTGACCGGCTCCGGTACGGAGATGTCTCGTCTAATGGGCGGCATCGGCGGTCGCGGCCCCGGTGAAACCAAACTCGAAGTTGATCGTCGTCGGGTGCGCGACCGATTACATCATCTCGAAAAACAGATCGAACAGATTCGTGTCAGCCGCCGAGTGCAACGCAATCGCCGAGCGCGGCGCGATGTGCCGGTAATCTCAATCGTTGGCTATACCAATGCCGGAAAATCCACCTTGCTCAATGCCCTTACCTCGTCCTCCGTGCGTGCGGAAGACCTTCTATTTGCGACGCTCGATCCGACCAGTCGCCGATTGCGATTGCCGCAAGATCAAGAAGTCATCATTAACGATACGGTGGGGTTTATCCGCGATTTGCCCCCCGATCTCATCACCGCTTTTCGCGCCACTCTCGAAGAGATGGAGAACTCCGATCTGCTCATTCACGTCGTCGATGCCAGCAGCCTGCATCTCGAAAATCAAATCGCTTCTGTCGAGAAGATTCTTTCCGACCTCGGACTTGCTCAGTTACCGCGTCTGCTGGTCTATAACAAGATTGATCTTCTCGACACAGAAGAGGTTGCGAACTTGAAGAATGTTCCCGATGCGATATTGGTGTCAGCGCTCAATCAGGAGTCGCTCATCCCAATGATTGAAAAGGCGAGTCAATTACTTGAGGGAACTCTGTCGAATAGCCAAAAAGAAGCCGAGTTTATCTCAGCCAACTCATCGTCACACTTGAATTGAACCAGCCTGTTGACCCCTGAAATGATGCCAGCCTTACTTCAACGTTTCGTTTAACGACCCCATGCGATAGCCCTCTAAATCGAGAGCGACGAACTGAAAGCCGACGGCTTTTAGACGTGCGGAAATTCGTTTCGCCATATCAACCTGCAAGGCGCGCGGTAACTCTTCGATGGCGACCTCAACACGAGCAACCGAATCATGATGGCGCACGCGAACCTGTTTGAAGCCCAGGCCTTTCAATTCCTCTTCGGCTCGATCAACCATCGAAACTTTCTCCAACGTAACCATCTGGCCATAGGGGATGCGCGATGACAGGCAAGCCGAAGCCGGTTCATTCCAAGTCGGCAGCTTGGCGCGCCGCGATAACTCCCGAATCTCCGCTTTCCGTAAGCCAACCTCCAGCAAGGGCGAACGTACATCATGCTCGTGTGCCGCCTGTCTGCCGGGGCGATAATCGCCGACATCATCCGCATTCGTGCCGTCACAAACGACGCGGAGGTCTTGTTCAACGGCAAGCTGACGAAGCTTTTTATAGAGTTCCGTTTTACAGTAGTAGCATCGGGTCGGCGGATTCGTTGTGTAATTGAGGTCGGCGAATTCTTCTGTAAAGATCAACTGATGTCGAATGCCATACTGTTGCGTCAACTGGTCGGCCAGGTGGCGCTGAAAAGTGGGATAGGAGGCGCTGTCTCCGGTAACCGCTAAGGCCTTCTCCCCCAATTCTTCATTCGCAACGTAGGCGAGATAGGCACTGTCCACACCGCCCGAAAACGCTACGATTACCGATTCGAAGCTCCGCAGCAAGGCTCGTAACCTGAGCTCTTTATGGATCAAATCCTCTTCGATGTCGAATGCCGTTCGGCCATCTGGCATACTAACTCTTCCCTTGCTTTTTACTGGCAATGTAATCGTATGCGAATTTTTTGAGCACCGGACTGGTAACTCCTACCCTTTCGGCTTCTTCAAGGGCTTTGTCTTCCGACCAGCCTTGCTCCAGTACCCGGTAGATCATGAAGAATGCCCCGGCGCGATTCGCGCTCGCGCAGTGAATCAACATCGGATGATTTGCCGAATCTTTCACTGTCCGCAGAAACTCTTCGACTTGTTCTGTTTTCGGCGCACTCCCGACAACCGGAATACTGATATAGCGCAGACCGACTTTCTCAACCAATGCTCGTTCTTGCTCCAAATCAACTCCTTCAGCCGCCGTCCGCAGGTTCAGAACGGATTTGAATCCGTTGGCAGCCAACTTTTCATATGCCGTATCTTTTGGCTGTCCGGCGGTGGCAAACTGCGCATCGAGACAAAGAAATTTTGGTGCCTCTTCTTGCAAAGCCGCTTCCACTTTGGCGCGGCGTTCGGCATCGCCCTGCTGCGCCCCCGCACTCGTAACGAACATCGAAATCACTAGACAAGAAATCCATGAATGAATCTGTTTCACCATTCGCCTCCGGTTTGTTTTATTGCAATGAAAATATAGCACGCAATTTTCTCCGAATGAAAACGCTGATTTCCGAGCTTCGGCTTCTGCTATACTCCCATCTCGTCATGGCATTACACACCACAGAAGCCTATGTCCTCAGAACCTACACGCTGGCGGAGGCGGATAAGATATGCATCTTTCTAACCAAAGAGCATGGAAAAGTGCGCGGAGTGGCGCACGGTGCGCGCAAACTGAAGAGCCGGTTTGGGTCAGCACTCGAGCCCTTCACGCAGGTTCAACTCACCTATTTTCACAAAGAGGGGCGCGAGTTGGTGAGCGTTTCGACCTGTGAAATTTTGCAATCGAACTTTGGCTGCGCCTCGCGCGATGTTGAAACGGCAACGGCCTTCTCTTACCTTTCGGAACTTTTAATCGAGTTCTTACCCGATAATGAGCCCAATGAAAAACTCTATCGTCTGACGACGGCATCGCTTGCGGCCATCACAACCGGCATCAAGCTGGTCTATGTACTGCGCTATTTCGAATCATGGTTGCTGCGATTAGCAGGGTTCTTCCCTGATCCGGCAATCTGCTCTGCCTGCGGAGCGATGATTGAAAGACAAGCCTCTTCGTATCTAACGGTCGACGGCTCGCCGCGTTGTATGGATTGTAGCAGCGGACGCGGGACGAAGGTAGAGGCTTCGCTTCGCAACGTGTTGCGCCATCTATTTCAGTTGCCTCCTGCCGAATTCGCGGCCCGTGCACCGAGCCAATATCACCTCAACCGCATCAGCGAGATCAATTCTCAAATCATCCGCAGCACCATAGAGAGAGATTTACACTCGCGCGAATTCCTTCATCAACTCTCTGCAAGCTCCGCCGCTGTTGAGGTCAAAAAGACCAGTCCTTCTCGTTAGCTTCCCCCTTATCTGCGCGCAGGAATTACTCTTGCAATCACTTGAGTTTGGCCTTATCCTGCCGTCAATATCCCTTTCAGGTCGTTGGATTTACTCAGAATCTCGGGGGCATATGAGGTGTATTCATGTTGGACAGAGGCAGGCGGCAGCACAGCGAACTTACGCTGGCTGAATCAACCTTACAGGTTTTACAAACCAAGTTAGAGTCGCTCAGAACTTTACTCGAAGAGCAAAAAGCAGAACGTTGGAAAATTGACGCCGAGCCGCATTTGATGGCGGCAACGGGCGATCTCAATCACTTTGTTCGATTGAAATCCCGCACTGTCGCTCTCGATAAATCGATCTCCGAACTAAAACGGTCAGAGATCCAGTGTCAAGTACGAATCGAATCCTTTAAAAAATACTTGTTCACCTTACAACGTCGGCTCGATAGCCTACGCCGCGAAGAGAGCATGCTCAATGCCGAACTCAGCGCTGAAAACCTGCCACAAAATATCAAAGCTACCTTGCTCAGCCGAATTAGTCGCGTCAAATTGCAAATCGAAGCTATCGCCGGAAAGGCGTGAGATTAAGCTTTGAGGTTCCGGCGCTCAACGAAGTCGAACAGGATTGCCAATAAGAGCAATGAAACAGCCACCCAATCAGCGATAACCACTCGGCGAAGAACCTCGTTGTAATCTTGCGCCATCCCGACTAACAGTAAAAAGCCTGCCGTGCTGATGATTCCTGCGACGTATGCAAACCAACGCAACGATGGTTGAAAGGCTGAAAGGATCAGCAGAGCCCCAAACAAACCAAAGAGCAAAGCGCGATGACGCATCAGTAACAAAAGATTGCGATCTTCGATCACGATGCCATATAGCTGTTGCAATCGCGCGGCAGAGAATATGCCGATGCCCGGATAAAGATGAATCGCTCCAACCAAGATTAGGATCAAGCGGATGAGCTTTGTTCTCATACGACTTTTATTGACGACCTCTGCAAGAGGGATGACGGCGCTCTTGAACAGATTATGAACGAGCTAAGCGTTCGTCCACAGATTGACGTTGCAAACGACGCACACCAATGATCTGACCGATGGCAAAGAGCAAAACCGCATCGGCCATCAAACCAACCACCCAGGTGCCTACAGTATTCAAACCACCGCTGAGCATCATCACGACACTGCCCGCCACCCATGCCAAATCGAGCGTGATAATCGCCCACGCCACTTTAAGATTGATGGGCTGTTGTCGGGCTGTCCACATCACAGCAGCGGCAAACAGAATCAGGAACAGGCCAGTCGGTATCAGGGATTCATTGAGCCCGATAAATTCTCCAATTCGCGCTGAAGCTATCGTGAAGATTGCACCTGACAACGCTGAAGTGATCGCATTGGTTTGCAGCACGGCTTTCAGCAAACCAGTAGATTTCCAAATTGTGGTTGTCGTTTTTGACATTTTAGGGCTTCTCCTTTCGAATTTTTCAGCCGCCAGTCTGCCGCATATAGCAACGTGCTTCAATTACCTCTGAGGTAATATCACTATTTCAGCAAGCCTTTATTTCGTTTCAGTTAGCTTGCCCTTTCGCGCTTTTTGGTCACAGTTAGGTCACCGTTTGGCAAAATCTCCTCCGTCAGTATCCCCGTGCCTTCGCTCAAAATCTTGTCATCCAGATGCACATAGAGGTCTGATGTGGTCGAGATTTCCGCGTGTCTCAGCGTCCCTTGCACCAGCTTCAAATCCCTCGATTTCGCATACAGCAAGGTTCCGGCTGAGTGCCGCAGGATGTGAAACCCGTGCTTGCTCGCTTCGCGGCGGATGCCACAGGCTTCTATCGCACGGTGCAGGTGAACCAACGCCGTGCGATAGTTGAGCGGCCTGCCGTCCGGCTGGCAAAAGATGAAATCCCTTTGATTGCGAAACTCCGACCGCGCCGCGTGCGCCGCAATCTCCGCTGCAACCGCCGGATGAAGTTTCACCGTCGCAGAGCTTGCTTCCGTCTTCGCCTTCTTGATCTTGCCCTTGTAGAGCGTGTGCCGAACCGCAAGCGTTAGCCCCTCGGCGTCGAAGTCCTGCCAGCACAGCGCCATCGCTTCGCGCACTCTCAGGCCGGTGACGGCCAGCAGCAGGCAAAGCAATCGCTCTTGCTCATCCTTGAGATTGGCCATCACCTGCCGAATCTGCGCCGCCGAAAGAGTCGGCTTGGGGATGCGGTCAAGTTTCGGGCGGTGGCGTTTGGGTCTGACCGGGCTTTTGTCAATCAGGTCGAACTGTTCGGCCAGATCGAACAGCAGATGCAGAATCGAGTAGAGGGCGCGCAAGGTCGAGTCGGTGTAGCGCCGTCGCGCGTCAAAGAATTTAGCGATGTCGGTCGGTTCGATGCGGTCAAGCCGCTTCTGGCCAAAGGTCGGCAACAGATGGGTGCGAATCAGACTATCGCGCAAGTCGAGAGTCGAAGGCTCATGCTTGGCCTGTTCGGTGTACGCCTTCCAGTGCGTAGCGATGAAGACCTCGAAGGTCAACTCGCGCGGGCGTGCGGGCATATTGTTACGTTGATTGATTTCGGCCATGCGCGGTTGGGCAGCCCGTTGCGCCGCCTTTTTGTCTTTGAACGAGCCAAGCTGTTCGCGCTTGGTTGTCCATTGTTGAGTTGAGTGGTTAAATTGGCGGAAGCGAAGCGTCCACACGCCATTGTGCAGAGAGACGCTGCCGCGTTGATACGACGAACGTTTGCGGGTCATAAGATTCCTTTCTTTTGACCCGCGCTGTGTTTTCGTCGCCACTCTATTCATGGTCATCCTCGCTGTCAACGAAGTTGAGTCTGCGGCGGATCCAATCCAGAAAAGCCGGAGAGTGAGTATCGAAGCGTAAGAGGCGAATGCCGCCAATGCGCGGGGGCGGGTCGGAGGATTTAGCGACCTTGCGCGCCCAATGAACCGAGAGGCGAAAGAAGGCGGCCAAATCTTCCGGCGTCCAGATTCTCGGCTCCGGCAAATCCAGATGCGGCGCTGTGTGGCTTTCGCTCACTCGCTTGGGAAAAGGGATTGCTTGATTCATCATTCGATCTCTCCTCTTTCGCTGTTGCTTGCTTCGATCAAGCGTTGCGCCAATCCTGCCCGGCCAATTCGATGACCTGGCACAACCCGGACAAGCGCGAAGGCAGGCGATCATCACCGAGCTTCGCGGCCAGATTATCGAGCGATAAATTCGAGGTAACAACCAGCCCGTTTCGTTCTTCCATCTCGCGCGCGTCGATCAAATCGAGCAGCGACTGCACGGCAAACTCGGTTGCTTTCTCGACTCCCAGGTCATCAATCAGCAGCACGCGCGCGTTGACCAGCCGGTTGATTTCGGCTTGCTCTTCTGTCCCCGTTCGCCCTCTGAGGTGTCGCAGCCATTCGGAAGTTTTGATGAACGCGCAACTGACTTGCGAGCAAGCTGCGGCGCGCGCGACTTTGCAGGCCAGATGAGTCTTACCGGTTCCGCAACTTCCCCACAGATATAAATTCTCGATCTCGAAATCGAATCCGGTCGCGGCTTCGTAGGCTCTGCGATTACTATCGGTGATGGTGAAGTTCTTTTCGGCCATCCGAATGTAGGCCGCGCGCTTGGGAAAGATTTCCGCGAGCCGCGCCGTCACCTTTCCATCTTCCGCGCGACACCGATCACAGACGCCGTTTTCGAGCACATGCGGTTGATATTCACCGCCGCACGACTCGCAGACGATCGGCACATCGTCGATCCACGGCCGGCGCAGCTCCTCCAGCTGCTCGAGCCCGCGCACCGCGCGCTCCTCCAGCTCGCCGCGCGAGCCGACCACGTTCAGGTGCCCGC
>CAYXVU010000078.1:20842-24004 GCA_964468725.1 uncultured Clostridia bacterium | reverse complement strand
GTTCGATCATTGGCGTGTAAAGCTGAAGGGCTGCGACTCTCTGCCGTCGGCGTTCTTCACTTGCAACGTCACCATCTGACCTTGCGCGATTTGCTTACCACCTTTTTTGGCAATCAGCCGAGTGGTCGGCGAGGTCGCATCGTTTTTCGTCTTCTGTTCTGCGCCATTGATGAAGACCGTTGCGCCGCCATCGAAATTCGCGCCGCTGACGATGAGCTTCTTGCCGCTGATTGACGCACCGATGATCTCCACCTCTTGCGAAGCGGCCAGGTGTAAATCGAAGAAGTCATCCACCAGTTTGGTATTCTCCGCATTAGTGAATTGCGTCCCGCCGTGCCCTTCGCCTTGAATGAATCGCAGCGTCGCGGCAACGCCGTTGGCTCTCAACAGATCGAACAGTTCCTGACTCTGCAAAGGCGGAACCAGACAATCGTTCGTGCCGTGCATCAATAAAAACGGCGGCTCATCAGGAGTGACGTAATGGGTCGGACTGGCAGCCCGCGCCCGCTCGGCACACGATTGAACCGCACAACCGATCAATAATGATTCGGGCGAGAGAATCGAATTGTGATCAATCAGGCTACACGGCAAGTCTTGCGCTTCCATAGTCAGCAAATTCGCAGGGCCATACCAATCCACAACCGCCTGCACGCGGCTGGAAAACTCCAGATTGCCGCCGACTTCACCCTCTAACTCGCTCACCCCGCCCGATGTGCCGAGCAAGGCGACAAGGTGCCCGCCCGCCGACGAACCCCAAACCCCTATGCGATTCGGGTCGAGGTTGAAGCGCGCAGCATTGGCGCGCAGCCAGCGAATGGCAGCTTTACAATCATTGATCTGTGCCGGAAATTGCGCCACGCTGCTCAACCGATACTCGATGCTGGCCAGCGCATAGCCGCGCGCCGTCTGTCGCACCTGCGCGCCGTTCGCGCTCAAATTTTTATTGCCCGACACCCAACCGCCGCCGTGAACCCAAACGATCAGCGGCAACGGGGCAGTCGCGTTATCCGGCAGATAGAGGTCGAGTCGCAAGGAACGCCCGCCGACATTGGCATACTCTACATCGCGGAGGACAGCGAAAGAGGAAAGGTTTTGCGCCCGCGAAGCTGACCCTGTCGGCAGCCCGTGACCTCCCAAGAAGGCAATCGTCAGCAGACTGCTCAGGATGGCAAGATGGCGAAAGCGATGGCGCAGCAAAGTGAAGCCCCCCTTGATTTGGCACGCGAGGAGAGATTGACAGTCTCTTCGACGCCACCCGTTGCTGAAAAGTCTGATGAAAACGTTGTGGCGTCATACCTTGATGATCCGACATCGGAGCGCCTGTGCTGACCGGCGCAGGCTGGACGCAATCAACATTTCGGATTACCCTCACGATGCGAACCGTTATGGTGCGACAACTCATGAAAAGCAGACGCTACGGCTACCTTTTTGCAGTGCTGGGCATCGCCCTCGTCACAGCGGCGCTTGCGCCGATTCACAGTCGGCTCAGTTCAACGACAGTTGCCCTCATCTTCTTACTGGTCGTCCTATTTACGGCGACGGGATGGGGCAGTCGTCCTGCTTTTTTAGCATCGGCCATCGGCGGGTTATCGTTCAATTTCTTCTTTCTGCCGCCGGTTCACACCTTCACGATTGCCGAACTGGAAAACTGGGTGGCGCTTGCCGTCTTCTTCATTACTGCGCTCACCGTCGGTCAACTCTCGGCGCGCGTCAAACAACGCGCTGAAGAAGCCGAAGCCGGTCGCACGCAGATCAAGCATCTTTATGACGAACTGCAAACCGCCTTCGAACGCGCCAGCCACGCCGAAGCCCTCAAACAGAGCGAGCAATTGAAATCGGCATTGCTCGATGCGGTCACCCATGACCTGCGAACCCCGCTCACCTCCATCAAAGCATCGGTCACCACTCTGCTCGACAGCACGACGCATAAACCCGCGCCCGCGCTCGATGATGACGGGCAAAAAGAGTTGCTCGAAGTGATTGACGAAGAGACCGACCGCCTCAACCACTTCATCGAAGGCATGGTCGAGTTAGCCCGCATCGAAGCCGGAGAGGTACAACTGCGGCGCAACTGGGTTGCCATAGATGACATCCTTCATACCGCATTGCAACGCGCCGAATCGCTCACCCGCGCTCATCCCCTCCACATCGAAATCAAAAAAGATTTGCCTGCCATCCGCGTAGACGCTCGCTCTATAGCCGAAGTCGTCTACACGCTGATTGACAATGCCGCGAAGTATTCTCCGGCAGGAGCGCCGATTCGCATTCTGGCACAGCATCCGGTTGATCTGATCGCCAGCGAGATGATTCGCATCGTTGTCGAAGACGAAGGACAAGGCATTCCGGTTGAACTGCGCGAACGGGTCTTCGATAAATTCTTCCGCGCCGCAGGAGAGACAGTCATCAGTAAAACGCGCGCTTCGAGCATCGGCATGGGGTTGGCGATTGCGCGCGGCATCGTTGAAGCGCACGGCGGCCATATCTGGATTGAAAGCGCCCGTACCGGGCACGGAACGCGCGTCACCTTCACGCTTCCGGTTGGCGATACGGAGAACGAATGAGCAATGCCGAACGCATTCTTGTCGTTGATGACGAAGCGCAGATTATCCGCGTCTTGCGGCGCAGTCTGCAAAGTCACAACTACGAAGTGCGCGCGGCTGCCGATGGAGAATCGGCGCTCGAAACCTTCACCGACTGGCCGCCCGATCTGGTCATCACAGACCTTTCGATGCCTCACCTTGACGGCATCGAACTCTGTCGCCGACTGCGCGCCCTTTCCAATGTGCCGATTATCGTTCTCTCGGTCAAAGGTGAAGAACAGGCAAAGGTCAAAGCTCTCGATGCCGGTGCGGACGATTACATTACCAAGCCGTTCGGCATGAACGAACTGCTGGCACGCATTCGCGCAGCCCTGCGACGCGCCCCGGCCAAAAGCAGCGCGGAACCTGAAACCCTCATCGAGTCGGGCGACTTTCACGTTGATTTGGAGTCGCGGTTGATTTTGGTGCGCGACCGAGAGATTCATTTGACTCCGAAAGAGTTCGATCTGCTGGTCTATCTGATTCGCCACGCTGGCAAGGTGCTCACTCATCGCAAACTGCTGGCTGCCATCTGGGGAGGCAATTACGTCGAACAGAATGAATACCTGCGCGTCTTCGTCGG
>CAYXVU010000078.1:0-20742 GCA_964468725.1 uncultured Clostridia bacterium | reverse complement strand
ACTCCCCTTTACAAACTTTTTATAAACCTTTTATGCCCTCCTTATGCGCGCAGTGATAGGTTGAAAGAGATGAGCAAGCGGCGTCCGTCACATAGCAGCAAGCGCGGCTCGATCAATCATTAGGTGCAGGAGGAACGTGATGCAAGATGCCATCTTCATGGCTTTGACAATAGCCTTTTTCTTTCTTGCCGCAGGGTATCTGCGCGCTTGTGACCGGCTACGGTGACGGAGGCTTGAGCGATGAATGGCGAATCGGCAGTGAGCATTCTGGTTGCTGTGTTGTTGCTCCTCTATCTTGGCTATGCCTTGCTCAAACCGGAGAAGTTTTAATCCGCTGAAGATCGTTGAAGCGATGCGGCAAATCAACGGATCGCTCCTAACGGAGTCATTTCACCGAAACTCATTTTACTTCCCCACCCATTGACCGTTATGACAATAATCGGCTGGCTGCAAATTCTCTTCTTCCTCGGAATCATTTTGTTAGTGACGAAACCGTTAGGCGCGTTTATGGCGCGCGTCTTCAACGGCGAGCGCACCCGGTTCGACCCGGCGCTGCGACCGCTTGAGCGCCTCCTCTATCGCCTGACGGGTGTTGACCCGACGCGCGAGATGCGCTGGACGGAGTATGCAGCCGCCCTGCTGCTCTTTAGCGCCGTCTCCATGCTGATCTTGTACTTGTTGCAGCGCGTTCAAGGATGGCTGCCATTCAATCCGCAACAACTCGCCAATATCGCGCCCGACTCCGCCTTCAACACCGCCGCATCGTTTACGACCAATACCAATTGGCAGAGCTATGCAGGCGAAACGACGATGAGCTACTTCACACAGATGGCCGGATTGGCCTATCAAAATTTTATGTCTTCTGCCGTTGGTATCGCGCTTGCCATCGCCTTCATTCGCGGCATCGCGCGGCGCGAACAGGAGACCATTGGCAATTTTTGGGTTGACCTGACCCGTGCCACGTTGTGGGTGCTGTTGCCGTTTTGTTTGCTCGGCGCAATGCTTCTGGTCTCGCAAGGCGTTGTGCAGAACTTCAAACCTTACGTTACGGCGAAGCTCGTTGACCCACAGGCGATTGAAAGGGAGAACGCCGAAGCCGCAGAGAGTAGCGAGCGCCTCACCGAACAGGTCATCGCGCAAGGGCCGGTTGCTTCGCAAGAGATCATCAAACAATGGGGGACGAACGGCGGTGGCTTCTTCAATGCTAACTCATCGCACCCTTATGAAAATCCGACGCCGCTGGCCAATCTGTTGGCCCTGCTTTCGATCTTTGCCATCTCTTCGGGTCTGACCTACACGCTCGGCAAAATGACCGGCTCGCCCCGTCACGGTTGGGCAGTGTGGTCTGCAATGGCCCTCCTGTTCGTAATCGGAGTATCGGTCGCCTATTGGTCGGAAGCTCGCGGCAATCCGTTGCTCGCCAATACCGATCAACGCGCCGCATTAGGGCAAGCGGGCGGCAATATGGAAGGCAAAGAGGTGCGCTTCGGCATCGCTAACTCGGTGTTGTTTGCGACAGCGACGACGGACGCATCGTGCGGCGCGGTCAATTCCATGCACGATTCCTACACGCCACTCGGCGGGCTTGTGCTTCTGGTAAACATCCAACTTGGCGAAGTCATTTTCGGCGGCGTCGGCGCAGGATTATATGGCATGTTGATCTTCATCATTCTCGCGGTCTTCCTCGCCGGTTTGATGGTCGGACGCACGCCGGAATATCTCGGCAAGAAGCTCGAAGCCTACGAAGTGAAGATGGCCATGTTGGCGGTCTTGATCTTCCCGTTAGTCGTTTTGATCTTAACGGCCATCTCGGTTGTCTCACCTAAGTTCGGGACTTCGAGCCTGCTCAATTCCGGCCCTCACGGATTATCGGAGATTCTCTATGCCTTCACCTCCGGCACAGGCAACAATGGTTCGGCCTTGGCTGGCCTCTCGGCCAACACGATTTGGTACAACACAACGATTGGATTGGCGATGTTGATCGGCAGGTTTCTGGTCATCATTCCGATGCTGGCGATTGCAGGGAATTTAGCGCGCAAGAAATCAGTTCCGCCGTCGCTCGGCACGTTTCCGGTCACCACCCCGCTCTTTACGCTGCTCCTCGTCAGTGTGATTGTCATCGTCGGCGCTTTGACCTTCTTTCCGGCGCTCAGTCTTGGCCCGCTCGTCGAGCATCTGCTGATGATGGCAGGCAAAACCTTTTGATTGTCATGGATGAAAGAAATGGACAAACATTCGCGCAAACTTTCATTGTGGGACTCGCACCTCATCCGTCGCGCAATGCGTGACGCTCTCGGAAAGCTCAACCCGCGCACGATGTTGAAAAACCCTGTGATGTTCATCGTCGAGGTCGGCTGCCTGATGACCACCCTCTTGCTGATTCGTGACCTGCTTCGGGCTTCGCTCGATTGGTCATTCTCATTGCAGATTACCTTGTGGCTGTGGTTCACAGTATTGTTTGCGAACTTCGCCGAAGCGATGGCCGAAGGGCGCGGCAAAGCGCAAGCCGCCGCTTTGCGGCGCGCCAAAGTTGAAACCATCGCCCATCGCTTGCTGGCCAACGGTCAGACGGAAGAGGTTGCCGCGCCAAATTTGCGCAAAGATGACATCGTCATGGTTCGCGCGGGCGAGTTCATCCCCGGCGATGGCGAAATCGTTGCTGGCATCGCATCGGTTGACGAATCAGCAATCACCGGCGAATCGGCTCCGGTGATTCGGGAAGCAGGCGGCGACCGCTCGGCGGTCACCGGCGGCACACGGGTACTTTCGGATCATATTCAAGTTCGGATTACCGCCAATCCGGGCGAGACCTTTATTGATCGCATGATTTCGCTGGTCGAAGGAGCCGAACGCCAGAAGACCCCGAACGAAATCGCGCTCAATATTTTGCTTTCGGGCTTGACGATCATCTTTTTGCTCGCCGTCGTCACCTTGCAACCTTTGGCGCTCTATTCGCAAGCGCCGCAAACCATCTTCGTATTGGTTTCGCTGCTCGTCTGCCTGATTCCGACAACCATCGGCGGTCTATTGTCGGCCATCGGCATCGCGGGAATGGATCGCTTGATTCAGCACAACGTGTTGGCGATGTCAGGCCGCGCCGTCGAAGCCGCAGGCGATGTTAATACCTTGCTGCTCGACAAGACCGGAACGATTACGCTCGGCAATCGGCAAGCCACCTAAATCATCCCGCTCACCGGGGTGACGGACGTGGAATTAGCCGATGCCGCGCAACTCTCTTCGCTCGCCGATGAAACTCCCGAAGGTCGCTCGATTGTCATCCTCGCAAAGAGCCGGTACGGACTACGCGAACGCTCACTGGAAGCTCATCACGCGCACTTCATTCCCTTTACTGCCGAAACCCGCATGTCGGGGGTGGATTACAACGGGCGACGGATTCGCAAAGGCGCTGTGGATGCCATCGAAAAGTATGTGAACCGTAACGGTAGCGCTGCGCCCGCGCAGATGCGCGAAATCGTCGAACGCATTTCGAAAGCGGGCGGCACGCCGCTCGCCGTTGCCGAAAATGGCAGACCGCTCGGCGTGGTCTATCTTAAAGACATCGTCAAAGGCGGCATGAAAGAGCGCTTCGCGCAGTTGCGCGCAATGGGAATCAAAACCGTCATGATTACCGGCGACAATCCGCTCACGGCTGCCACCATCGCGCGCGAAGCAGGGGTTGACGACTTCCTTGCCGAAGCAACGCCCGAACATAAGATGGCGCTCATCAAACGGGAACAGGCCGAAGGCAAACTGGTAGCCATGACCGGCGATGGCACAAATGATGCTCCGGCGCTGGCGCAAGCCGATGTCGGAGTTGCGATGAACACCGGCACGCAAGCTGCCAAAGAGGCCTCCAATATGGTTGACTTGGACTCCAATCCGACGAAGCTGATCGAGATTGTTGAAATCGGCAAGCAACTGTTGATGACGCGCGGAGCATTAACCACTTTCTCGATTGCCAACGATGTGGCGAAGTATTTCGCCCTCATCCCGGCAATGTTTGCGGGCGCTTTTCCGGTGTTGGGGTCGCTCAACATCATGCAACTGGCAACGCCGCAATCGGCGATTTTGTCCGCCGTAATCTTTAACGCTTTGATTATCGTCGCCCTCATTCCGCTGGCGCTTAAAGGCATCCGGTATCGCGCCATGAGCGCGGCGGCGTTGTTGCGTCGCAACCTGTTGCTCTACGGGCTGGGCGGTTTGATCGCACCGTTTGTCGGCATCAAAATCATTGACCTCATCATCACGACGTTGGGATTGGCATAGGAAACCGCCATGAAAAATCTTCGCATCGCAATTTTGATGACCTCAGTCACCATGGTCTTATTGGGCGTGATCTATCCGCTGGTAGTGACCGGGCTGGCGCAACTGATCTTTCCCGATCAAGCGAACGGGCAATTGATCGAACGCAACGGCCAAGTGATCGGATCGAAGCTCATTGGTCAACCCTTTACCTCTGCCGGATATTTTCATTCGCGCCCGTCGGCAGCCGGGGTTGTCGGATATGATGCCGGAGCTTCGACGGGGTCGAATCTTGCTCCCACCAATAAAAGGTTGATCGAGCGGGTTGCCGCCGATGTAGCCAAACGACGGGCGGAGAATGCGTCACAGCCTGTGCCGATTGATCTGGTGACGGCTTCCGCATCCGGGCTTGACCCGCACATCACGCCTGCCGCTGCCGAGTTTCAAGTTCCCCGCGTCGCCGCTGAGCGCGCAATGGAGGAGAGTGAACTGCGCGCACTGGTCGCGCAGTTTACCGAAGGACGGACGTTCGGCTTCCTCGGAGAACCGCGCGTCAACGTCCTCTTGCTCAATCTGGCGCTTGATGAACGAAAGCCATTGCCGAAATGATCGAAACGATTCGCCGGCCTTCACCCGAATCGCTGCTTGCCAAGATCAAAGAGAGCGAGCGGGCGCGGCTGCGCGTCTACATCGGCGCGGCTCCCGGTGTCGGCAAAACCTTTCAGATGCTCGAAGACGCGCATCAACTCAAACAGCAAGACGTTGACATCGTCATCGGGCTGATTGAGCCTCATGGACGCTCCGAAACCGCGCAGTTGATCGGCGACCTTGAAACCGTGCCGCTCAAATCCATTCCCTATCGCGGCGTGACCCTCAAAGAGATGGATTTGGAGGCCATCATCCAACGCCGTCCGGCCATCGCCATCGTTGATGAACTGGCGCACACCAACGCGCCCGGCTCGAAGAATCATAAACGCTACGAAGATGTATTCGATCTGCTCGACGCCGGAATCTCTGTCATCACGGCAATGAATATTCAGCACATCGAATCGCTCAATGATGTGATCGCCCGCATCACCGGCGTCAAGGTGCGGGAAACGGTTCCCGATCATTTTTTGCGCCGCGCCGATGAAGTCGTCAATGTAGATGTCTCCGTTGACACCCTGCGAACCCGACTGCGACAAGGAAAGATTTATGGCATTGAAAAGATCGAGCAGGCGCTGACGAACTTCTTTCGCAAAGGCAATCTGACGGCATTGCGTGAGTTGGCGTTGCGTCAACTGGCCGACGATCAGGCAGCTAAAGCGCACAACTACCGCGAACGCGAAGGTCTGGAGCAAGCGATCATCCCCGAAAAGGTCATGGTCTGTATGGCGTCACGGGGCAGTGCGAAAAAATTATTACGCATCGGCTCGCGCATCGCCGGACGGCTGGCGTCGGACTGGTTCGCGGTTTATGTGGAGACGCCGCGCGAAGAAGCCGGACGCATCAAGCCCGCCGACCATCTCTCCCTGACCGAGAACATTCAACTGGCCGAAGAGTTGGGCGCGCAGGTGATTCGATTGAAAGGGCGCAAAGTTGCAGATGCCTTGATCGAATTCGCGCGTCGTGAAAGCATCACCCACGTCGTCTTCGGGCAATCGGCGCGGTCGCGTTGGGACATTCTGCTGCGCGGTTCGATCATCAATCGCTTCTTGTCCGAAGTGCGCGACGCCACCGTGCAAGTCGTTCCCATCGCACACGCGGAGACCGACAAACCGCAAGAGTCACACACTCCCTCGATCAGAGGAGATGCCGATAATCACCGATGAGAGTCACATCCGCAAATACAAAAGATTGATATGTGAGAATCTGTCGTCTGCGGATTCATCGGTGACCTATCTTTTCTGGTCAACCCTGCCATATAGAAAGACGGAAACGCTCTGCCTAATGCAACTATCGCTATCGTTCCGCCATGCCAAATTGCCTCTCCTGAAACCCGAATGGTAGAATGCCAGTTTCCGTTTTTCGGCAAATTGGCAACCGAACAACTCATGTATTGATTGGAAGTTATGCAGGAAGAATTCATTCACATTAAAGGCGCTCGCGTCCACAATCTGAAAAACATCGCCGTCGCAATCCCCCTCAACCAGCTCACGGTCATCACCGGCGTGAGCGGTTCGGGCAAATCCAGCCTCGCCTTCGACACCATCTATGCCGAAGGCCAGAGGCGTTATGTCGAGAGTCTATCCGCTTACGCGCGACAGTTCCTCGAACGCATGACGAAACCTGATGTTGACGAAATCTCCGGCATCTGCCCGGCGATTTCGATTCGGCAAAAGAACGCGACGCGCAATCCGCGCTCGACGGTTGCCACACAGACTGAAATCTTTGACTACTTGCGCCTGCTCTTTGCGCGCATTGGCATCACGCGATGCGCCGGTTGCGGGCAGGAAGTAACCCGCGACACGCCGGAGTCCATCGCTGAACAGATTCTCGAATGGCCACAAGGCTCGCGGTTTTACGTTCTCTTTCCAGCAGCGGCGGGGTTGGAACAACTCGAAGCAGCGGCCAACGGACAGAGCAAACGTAAGAAACGCGCCGCGCAAGGTAACGTTGGGCTCAGCGAGACACGCCGCAACGCCCACTTGATGAGTTTGATGCAACGCGGCTTTACGCGGCTCTACAAAGCCGGGCAGATCATCGAGTTGGCGACGCCGGACAGTTACACAGAGAAGAGTTTCGACAATACCTTCGTGTTGGTTGATCGTTTGGTTGTGCGCGACGAGTCGCGTTCACGGCTCGTTGATTCGATTGAGACAGCGTATCAAGAGGGTAGCGGGCAGGCCATCATCGAATTCGCAGACGAAGCGCACACCCGTTTGCCCTTCTCCGAAGGCTTCGAATGCAAACGCTGCGCGCTGCGCTACGCGGCGCCGGAGCCGCGACTCTTCAGTTTCAATAGCCCCTTCGGCGCCTGCCCAACCTGTCAAGGGTTCGGCAACACCATCGGACTCGACCTTGATCTGGTCGTTCCCAACCGCGAGTTGAGCCTTGAACAAGGCGCTATCGAACCCTGGGGCAAACCCCAGTATGCGTGGGCGCAGCGTGAACTGATCAAATTTTCTAAACGCGAAGGCATCCCGACTAATCAGGCCTTTCGTCAACTGAGCCGCGAACAGCAAAAGCTCATCCTGCAAGGCAGCGGCGAAGATGAGGACTTCGAAGGGATAAAGGGGTTCTTCGATTGGTTGGAAACGAAAAAATACAAGCTCCACGTCCGCGTCTTTTTGTCGAAGTATCGCGGCTATACGCTCTGCGCCGATTGCGGCGGCTCGCGTTTGCGTAGCGAAGCGCGACTGATCGAAGTCGCCGGAAAGAGTCTGCCGGAGGTGACGGCGATGACAGCCCGCGAAGCCGCAGATTTCTTTGACCAACTGCCACTCAGCTCGGAGCAAACCGAGATTGCCAGTCGTTTGCTAGTTGAGATTCGCAGCCGTCTGAAATTCTTGCTGGATGTCGGACTAGAGTATCTGACATTAGATCGTCTGGCTTCGACATTGTCGGGCGGCGAAGCCCAGCGCATTCAACTGGCGACCAACCTCGGCGCATCACTGGTCGGCGCTCTGTATGTGCTGGATGAACCTTCCATCGGATTGCACCCGCGCGACAATCAGAAGCTTATTAAAATTTTGGAAGATTTGCGCGATATCGGGAATACGGTGTTGGTCGTCGAACACGAACCGGAGATGATGTTGGCGGCCAATCATTTGATTGACATCGGCCCGGCAGCGGGCGAACTGGGCGGCGAGGTCGTCTTTTCCGGCACGCCCGTCGAGTTATTAGAGCAGAGTCACGCGCTGACCGGCAGGTACTTGCGCGGCGAATTGGAGATCAAACTCCCCAAACAACGGCGCAAGGGCAACAACCGCACGATTGAGATTCGTGGCGCAAGCGAACATAACCTCAAAGGCATTGATGTCAAAATCCCGCTCGGACTGATGGCCTGCATTACAGGCGTATCCGGCTCCGGCAAATCCACTCTTGTACACGACATCATCTATGCCGGTATCAAAAAACAGCGTGGCGAGTGGACAGGCAAAGTCGGCGCGTTTGCCAAACTGGAAGGCATCAAAAACATTGACGATGTGGTGCTAGTCGATCAATCGCCCATTGGACGCACGCCACGCTCGAATCCGGTCACCTACATCAAAGTCTACGACGCCATCCGTGACCTCTTCGCCCACACCCGCGAAGCGCAAGCTCATGGGTTTGACGCTTCGCACTTCTCCTTCAATGTGCCGGGCGGCAGATGCGAACGTTGCGAGGGGAATGGCGTCGAGATTAAAGAGATGCAATTTCTCGCCGATGTGGAATTGGTCTGTGAAGAGTGCAAAGGCATGCGCTTCAAAACGGCATTACTCGATATTAAATTCAAAGGCAAATCCATTCACGATGTCTTGAGTATGACCGTGCGCGAGGCGCTCGGGTTCTTCTCGAACCTCAACCGTGTGGCCACGAGGTTGAAGGTATTGGATGATGTTGGGTTGGGCTACTTGCGGCTCGGACAATCGGCAACCACGCTGTCGGGCGGCGAAGCGCAGCGCGTCAAATTGGCATCCTATCTGGCCAAACGCACAAGCGAACGCGCCCTCTACATCTTCGATGAGCCGACGACAGGTTTGCACTTTGATGACATCAATCGCTTGCTGACGGCATTCGCTCATCTGATCGAAGCGGGCGGCTCGATCATTATCATAGAGCATAATCTGGATGTGATTAAGAGCGCCGACTGGATCATTGATTTGGGCCCGGAGGGCGGCGAAGCGGGCGGCCAGATCGTTTTTGAGGGCACGCCGGAACAACTTACACAATGCAAGATGTCACACACAGGCCGATTCCTACGCAAGGCATTCAAATCAACCAATGGGCAAACGAACAACGGATGACGGGGCAAGAGAGAATCGAATGATTGGCTCATTGTCTCAGCCATGTATCATCGGGCTGCTTCATGAAAGATTGGTATAAGACAGACCTCGCATTTATCCATGATGTCGGGTTTCGAGAGTGGGCGTTGGCATCGGCTCCCGGCATTTTACGGTTGCTGTCACGCAATAAAATTCACGACGGGCTAGTAGTTGATTTGGGCTGTGGTAGCGGTTTGTGGGCGGCAGAGCTTATCAGCGCAGGCTATAACGTTTTGGGCATTGACATCTCAGATGCGATGATTCGGCTGGCGCGACAGCGCGCTCCGCAGGCGGTGTTTCGCGTCGCCTCTCTCTTCGAAGTTGACTTGCCGCGTTGCCAAGCGATTACCGCCATCAGCGAGTGCATCAATTACTTATTCGATGAGCGCAACAGCGGCAAGCCTTTGACTCGGTTCTTTCGTCGCGTCTATGACGCGCTCGTGCCGGGCGGTGTCTTCATCTTCGATGTTGCCGAACCGGGTCAAGTGCCGCGCGGCCAAACCGTCAAAGGCTTCACGGAAGGCGATGGCTGGACGGTACTGGTCGAAAAGCAAGAAGACGACAAGCAACGCCTCTTGACGCGACGCATCATCACCTTTCGCAAGGCCGGTAAGAGTTATCGCCGCGATGAGGAGAGCCACCGCCAACGTTTGTACGATGCTGACGAAATAACCGGCCAATTGCATCACGTTGGCTTCGGCGTGCAACGACTGCGAGGCTATGGCGATTTTCGATTGCCGCACGCCCGCACCGCATTTCTGGCGCGCAAACCCATACAAAAGCGCGCAGATGACAAAAGGTAAGTTGCGCTGTATCTTGGTAGCGCATCAATTCACATTCAGGAGGAATCATGAAACGCAAAGCAGCAGCCGTCTGGCAGGGCGGACTCAAAGACGGCAAAGGAACGATCTCAACCGATAGCGGCGTACTCGCCAATACGCAATACTCTTTCAGCACTCGCTTTGAAGACGGCATCGGCACGAATCCCGAAGAGTTGATCGCTGCCGCGCACGCCGGATGTTTCTCGATGGCGCTCTCCGGGCAACTGGGCAACGCCGGGTTGACTGCCGATATCAAACACACAACCGCAACAGTGACGTTGGAAAAGACGGAAGCCGGATTTACCATCACTGCCGTTCACCTCGACCTAACGGCAAAGATTCCCGGCGCCAGTCAGGAGGCTTTCGAGACAGCAGCTAACAATGCCAAAAAGGGTTGTCCCATTTCGCGATTACTCAACGCCACCATCACGCTCGATGCAAAACTCGAAGCCTGATTCTGCGGCCAGCCTGACGAGTACGGCGGTTTTCCGTGCCGACTTCTGATTGGTTGTCGCATCATCTGCGAACACCTGATCGCAAGTCGGTACGCGAAACCGGGAGGAGCGCCGAGATGATGAAACGCACTTTGATGGTTCTTATCTCTCTTCTCTTGTTGCTTGCTCATCAACCGGCGGGGCGGGCGCAGCAGATTCCCTTCTTCGGAGAGTTGCTCGGTCGGATTGAGGAGTACAATCAACTCTACACAGAAAAGAAGCGCGCAGGAAAAAACCTCGCGGCCATCGAACCGCTACGCCCGCGCGCCGAAGAGGCTTTCAAAAAGGGGGACATCCCCGGACTGCTTGAAATCCTCAGCGAAGGGCTGACGATTCTGCGCGGCAAATCATGGGATGAAAAAGAGAAATTCATCACGTCACTACTCATAGAGCCGGATCGGCTGGTGCTCGAACGCAACATAGATTTTCAAATCTCCATTGCGCGAATGTTTCCCGCGAACGTAGATAAGGTGTTCTCGGCCTTGCCGACCGCAACATTGGAGATCGTTCCCGCTTACAACACGAGCAACGAAAAATCTAGCCCCCTTGTGATTGCCAAACAATTGACGCTTGGCGAAGTTAATGCCGTCGCCAATGCCCGCGTCAATCTGCCGGACGGCGCGTATTGGATCGTTGCCAATATCTTTGCGGGCGAGCAAAAAGTCGGCGAGACGCGCAAGCTCATCTTTACCATCAACGGCTTCGAACGACGCATCGCAGCGCTTGCACAACGCATCGCCGCCATCAAAGCATCAGGCAATGCGAAGATAAAGGCCATCATTCCGCACTTGGCTACTGCGGAGTTTCAATTGCAACGCCTCGCACCATTGGCAACCACCAGAAGCGAGGTCGAACTCTATCCTACCGATCAACTGGAAGAGATCGCCGACACGCTCAATGAACTGGAAAATGGCCGCAACCCTTACGCCGAAGAGGATGGCGAAATTGAACGCGCCTATCGGGCAACCGATGGCAAGCTGATTCCCTATCGCGTTTATGTGCCGGAAAACTACGACGGCAAAAGCGCGCGTCCTTTGGTCATCCTGCTGCACGGCGCGATGGGCGACGAGCGCACCTATTTCAACGGCACCTATGACCCGGCCATCATCAAGAGCGAGGCCGACAAGCGCGGCGTTATTCTCGTAGCGCCCAATGGTCGCGGGCGATTTAGCGGCTACGTCGGGCTGGCGGCGGAAGACACGTTCGAAGTCATTAATTGCGTGATGCGTGATTATCGCATTGACGCATCACGCATCTATTTAACCGGCCATTCGATGGGCGGCTCCGGCGTGTGGTCGGTCGCGGCGGCCAAACCCGAACTCTTCGCAGCAATTGCGCCGGTCGCCGGTGGCGGGGTTGCACAAGCATCAGCTCGCAATCAGATATTCGATAAAATCAAGAGCTTACCGATCTTCATCACTCATGGGGCAAAAGATACGATTGTCCCTGCCGCGCGTTCGCGCGAAATGTTCGAAGCGGCAAAGAAAGCCGGTCTCAAGGTCAATTACACCGAAGTCGCTGATGCCGATCACGTCTTGATTGTCGGGGCGACCTTCGCCGCCATCCTCGACTTCTTCGAGAGGCACTCCAAACCCTAACCTTCGAATGTATGTGGATGAAGCGATTCGGTTCTGAACTTCATCATTCATCATCCTGCATTCATCATGGTGCACACTATGTATGTCGCCGCAGAGATTATCGCCGAAGTCGAAGCCCGCTACGGGTCGCCGGAAGAGGTCGCGCTCACCTACGAAATGACGCGCCGCGAATTTGATTTTGTCCGCAGTACGCAAAAACACGGTCGCGCGCACGACATCACATTCTTCATTCTCGAACAGAATCGAGTACTCTTAATCAAAAAGCCGCCCTACCCGCCAGGAGCCTATCGCGCACCATCGGGCGGCATCGAACCCGGCGAGCCGTTTGAAGCAGGAGTAGCGCGCGAAGCCTATGAAGAGACCGGGTTGACGATTGCGCTCGGCCATTACCTCTTTCGTTTTTGCGTGCGCTTCGCCTGTGAAGACGAAGTGATTGACTGGACAACTCACGTGGTTACGGCGACGCCAACTGGCGGGACGCTCTGCCCTGTGGACACCGTCGAGATTGCCGAAGCACGCTACGCCAGTGTGAGTGAAATCAATGGCAGCATCCGCGAAGCGCTACTCAGCAGCGGTTCGACAGGGCTGCGCTATCGCGCCGACCTCAGCGACCGCGTGATGAGCAAACTCATCGCCCTGAAGTTGTTGAGGTGAAGCGTCACTTATTAAATGCGGGTTCGAAATCAGACGACAAGCTCTGCCTTGCTAGAAACCCCGCACGCCTCATTGCTATAATTCGCGCAGCGATTTCGTGATTAGCGAATGGAGACGCGCCGTTCGCCAACTTGCCACTTTGGCAGACACGCATGCGGAGGTTTCGACATGGTCAGCAAACCCGAAGAGCCGCGCGGGGCAATCTTCTTCCCACGCGCACGGTGGATGGTCTTCCTCATTGCGCTCGGTTGTCTGATTACCGGCGTCGCCATCGGAGTAATCGTTCGCGATGGGGTCAGCGCCAAGCTCGAAGATAATCGTTTGACAATCAGCAGCGCGACGGCGACACCTGACGCGCTCTCATCGGCATTTGCCCGTGTCGCCGAGCAGGTCGAGCCCTCGGTCGTTCATCTCAAAGTGTTGAAGAACAGTCGCCCGGCACAAGAGGCAACTGGTTCAGGTGTAATCGTCAACACGGCGGGCTTCATCATCACCAACGAACACGTCATCGAAAATGCCACTAGCATCAGAGCCAAATTGGCAAGTGGCAAAGAGTATGATGCCATCGTCTTGGGGCAAGATGATGGCACCGATCTGGCCGTCATCAAGATCCAGACGGGCAGCCTCTTACCGGCGGCGCGCATGGGAAATTCCGACAGGCTCAAAGTCGGCGACTGGGTGTTGGCGATTGGTTCGCCGCTCGGCTTCGAGCAGACCGTGACCGCAGGCATCATCAGCGCCAAAGATCGTGTAGCCGACAAGGCACAGCAATCGGCTTATCATCAATTTCTGCAGACCGACGCAGCAATCAATCCGGGCAATTCCGGCGGCCCGTTGGTCAACCTCGCAGGCGAAGTCGTCGGCATCAACACTGAAATCGTTACCAATACCAAATTCAATATCGGCATCGGGCTGGCTATTCCCTCGGCAACAGTTGTTGACATTTATAATCAGTTGGTGGCCGAAGGGCGTGTCCGCCGCGCCTATCTGGGTATCCGGCCTGTTGATCTGACGCCCGCTGCCGCCAGCGCCAATAAGATCACCGATGGGTTAGGCGTTGTGGTAGACCGCTTATATGCGGATGGTCCAGCGGTTGAAACCGGTTTGCAAGTCGGCGATGTGATTATCAGCATCAACGGTCAGAAGATGAAAGATTACCGCCATCTCATTCGCTTCGTCGGCACCCTTCCGATTGGCAGCAAAGCAACCGTTGCCTACGTGCGCAATGGCGCATCGCACACGGCGATCATCGAATTGCAGGAGCGCCCGCTCGCCAACGCCACGCGCTCGTTGCTGCCAACCACACCGATGGATACAGAAAGACCCAATGAACAAGGAGAAAAGGACGCGGGTAAAAAAGAGAAGCGCAATAAAAGATTGCCGCTCGGCATCAATGGTGTGACCTTGACACGCGACCTGGCCAAGTCACAAGGGTTCGATGGCATGCGCGGCGTCTATGTAATCAACGTCGAGCCGACAAGCATTGCGGCAAAAGAGATTTTTGCAGACGATCTGATTTTGCAAGTGAATCTCAAACCTGTGCATACGCGTGAGGACTTCATTCGGGTGATGAGCGGTTTCAAGAACGGCGAGGAAGTAATCATCAAGGTATTCCGAAAAGGCCGCGGGGCGCTCAAGTATAATTTGATGATACCGCTGCGCATTCCCTGAGACGCAGCACTCTGCAACTTCTGTTGCGGAGAAGTGAAGAGTTGCTTGACCGACCTTAGTGGCTGTTGTAGACTCCTACTTGCGAACGCATGAAAGAAACGGGTTAGTGCAAGCTTCGGAGTTCAGCGAGTGAGCTTGCCAGCAGCATCAACTAACCTCCCTGCACTTTGGGTTCGCAAATAACGTCACAATGAGAAGACCATTTGTCATGGGTTATATCGCCCTCAAGCCCTATGTCGGGGGGCTGGATTTCGCTCATTTGATCGTAAGGAGGTGTCTGTGAGCTTCAAAATAGGCGAGAAAGTTGTCTATCCCAATCACGGTATCGGCGTCATTGAAAAAATTACCACCACCGAGATTGCAGGAACACCAAACAGTTTCTACCTACTCAGATTGAAAGCTACGGAATCAACGGTAATGGTTCCCATCGCCAATGCCCTCGAAGTCGGCTTGCGTTCTCCGATTAACGCAAGTCAGTGCGACAAGCTGCTGAAAGCCCTCTCCGCCGATTTCATCAATCCCCCGATTGATTGGAAAGATCGTTACAAGGATTTCAGCGAAAAGATGAAGACCGGCGATATCTTCTATGTCGCCGAAGTCTTGAAGAATCTCACCTACATTTCCCTAAGCAAGCCGCTCTCCTTCCGCGAAAAGCGGATGCTCGAACGGGCGCGCTATCTCGTCATCAGCGAGCTTTCGACCGTCTGCCGCAAAAGCGAATGCATGGTGGAACCACTGGTTGACGAAGCCTTAAGTAAATCTTGCGCCAAACATCTCAAGAATGTGACGCTGGCCAAAGCGCTCAAAGGCCACACCACAGCCGTCACGGCGCACTAAAGTTGCTTCGCTTCGGGCTGAAGCTGTTCCGCTTCAGCCCTTCAGCATTGTCAGGCTGATTCTCCCTACCGACTGGCTAGGCCAGTCCGATGGCGGTGTGTCGGTGCCTTCTGATAAGACACGGCCACACGGCGAATCGGGGGCTTGGGTCGTTGGAGAAGTAGCGGTCTGTCGGAGGTGGTGTTGATACCCTTCTCATCTCCTTTTCCCGCTCTGCAAAAGCCAATATAATGGCCTCTTCAATCGCATCGGGATAGGCGCACAGATGACCGCAATGACCTCTTACCAATCCATGCCGAGGCCAGACGCCCTCACCGACGCGCAGCTATTGCGTCAGTCTTGGACGATAGATTCGGCGTTTCGATACTGTGAAAGGCTGGCACGCGCGCACTATGAAAACTTCCCAGTCGGCTCGCTATTGATCCCGAAAACGTTGCGCAAGCATTTCTATTCCCTCTATGCATTCGCGCGCACAGCCGACGATTTCGCCGACGAAGGCGAGGCCGATAGCCACAACGAAAACGTGCGCCTCGCTGATCTGAACGAATGGCGCAGTCGGCTGCAACAAGCCTTTCAAGGGCAAGCAACCCATCCGATCTTCATCGCTTTAGCCGCCACCTGTGAATCCTTCCGGTTACCGCAAGAGCATTTCGAAGATTTACTCTCCGCCTTTACCCAGGATGTTACGACGCGGCGCTATGCCAGTTTTTCGGACTTGCTCGATTATTGTCGTCGGTCTGCCAACCCCATCGGGCGGCTCATTCTGCGCTTATTCGGATATGAAGATGAAGAAAAGTTCTTATGGTCGGATGACATCTGTACAGCCCTGCAATTGACCAATCACTGGCAGGATGTGCGTGTTGATTTGAAAAAAGACCGCATCTATCTGCCGCTGGCAGACCTGGCGCGCTTCGGCGTCACCGTCGAAGCATTACAGAATCGAACGGCGACAGCCGAGATAAGAGAGCTGATGCGGTTCGAAGTCGAACGCGCGCGCCAATTGTTTCTGCGCGGTAAACCGCTCTGTACAGCGGTTGGCGGCAGGCTCGGATTTGAACTGCGCGCCGTGTGGCAAGGCGGTTGGCGAATTTTAGACCGCATTGCCCAAAACAGGTACGATGTGTTGCAGCACCGCCCGGTCATCACCAAGATGGACAAACTCAAACTGCTCGTGCCAACGCTATGGAAGGAGAGGTTCTAACCGCCATGACGTCTTCCTCACCGGCGACGAAAGGCTCTCACTCATTCTCGATCAAGCGGGAAAAGGGACATGCGGGGGGGTCAAATTTTTACTACTCCTTTCTCTTGCTTCCGGCAAAGAAACGAGGCGCCATTAAGACCATCTATGCCTTTTGTCGGATTCTCGATGACATCGTAGATCAAGACCCGACAGGCCGCGATCCGAACCGCGAACTCGACCAATGGCGAGATGAGGTTGAATGTTGCTTTCGCGGCATCCCACAATCCGGGTTTGGCGAACAACTCAGCGATACGATTGAAGAGTTCGAGCTGACTCGCCAACCCTTCTTCGATCTGATCGAAGGCATGGAGATGGACTTACACTGGCAGAGCTATCAGACCTTTGCCGATCTGCGTGAATACTGTTACCGCGCGGCATCAACTGTCGGGCTGATCTGCATAGAGATTTTCGGCTATGAATCTCTGCGGACACGAGAGTATGCCATCAACCTCGGGTTGGCATTGCAACTGACCAACATCTTGCGCGACCTCAAAGAAGACCTCGCGCGCGGCAGAATCTACATTCCGCTGGAAGAGATGGAACGATTCGGTTACAGCGAACAGCATCTGCACCAACATCTCTACAATGAGCCTTTCATCAACCTGATGAAGTACGAGCATGACCGCGCGCAATTCTACTTTCAGCTAGCCGGTAAAACGCTCCCGGAGCAAGACCGGCAGGCGATGTTTGCCGCAGAGATCATGAGTACGATCTATCAAGAGTTGTTGAGCGAGATCAAAGCCGTGCGCTTCGATGTCTTTCGCAATCCGGTGAGCGTCCCCAAAAGCCGCCGTCTGAAAATCGCCTTGACCTTGTGGCTGCAAAGTAAGATGAAAGGGTTATGGTAAGCAAGCGCGTCATTATCGTGGGCGGCGGGTTTGGCGGACTGGCTGCTGGAGTGGCGCTGAGCGAACAGGGACACCACGTAACGCTGCTGGAAAAGCGTAAGCATCTGGGCGGTCGCGCCTATTCCTTTCTCGATCCCAAAACCAATTGCCTGGTGGACAACGGTCAGCATCTTTTCATGGGCTGCTACCGTGAAACCATCGCCTTCTTAAAACAGATCGGCTGCCTCGACCGGTTGGCCTTTCAAGATCGTTTACACGTTGATTACCTCGACGCGACCAACGGGCTGACCACGTTCAATTGCCCGAACTGGCCTGCTCCTTTGCACCTGCTCGCGGGGCTGTGGAAGACCAAAGGGCTGCGTTTTGCGGACAAACTGAGCGCTTTGTATATGGGTCGCGTATTGCGGGCAACGAGCGAAACCCCGGAGACGAACGCGACCGTCACGGCGTGGCTCGACCAACATCGCCAAAGCGCCAACCTGAAAACCCGTTTCTGGAATCCCATCGCTATCGCCACGCTCAACGAAAGCCCGGACACTGCCTCGGCAACCATGATGGCGAAAGTCGTGCAAGCTGCCTTTGGCGGCAGCCGCGCTGATTCCCGGCTCGGTATCGCGCGCGTAGGATTGAGCGACCTCTACACCGACGCAGCCCGCAGGTTTATCGAAGCGCGCGGCGGGCACGTGCGAACCGCTACGCAGGCCGAGGCGTTGGTGATTGAAAGTGGCAAGGTAGTTGCCGTCGAGGTGAAAGGAGGTGAGCATCTTACCGCCGATGCTTTCATCCTCGCTGTGCCGCATACGGCATTGCTTGCGCTTCTACCAGACAGGCAACGGCGCGGCGAATTTGCCGCTCTTTCTCAGCTAGCCTATTCGCCGATTCTCTCTCTCAACCTGTGGTTCGACCGCCCGTTGATCGAACACCAGTTCGTCGGGCTGTTGGGAACCAAAATTCAGTGGCTGTTCAACAAAGATTTGATCGCAGGCAATTCGATGAATCAAGGTTTCGCATCTCAACCGTCAAGCCCTCGCCCACATCATCTGGCCATCATCATCAGCGCGGCGCGCGAGTTTATGAATTGGAGAAAAGAGCAGCTCATCGAGTTGGCGCTCAAAGAATTGGGCGAACTCTTACCTGCCAGCCGCGCGGCCCATTTGTTGCACAGTCTGATTGTCAAAGAGCGCGAAGCGACAATTGCCCACACCGTAGCCTCCGATGCCTTGCGACCTGCATCCCGCACCTCGGTGACCAACCTCTTTTTGGCAGGTGACTGGATTAACACAGGGTTGCCCGCAACCATTGAAAGTGCAGTATTGAGCGGTCGTCTGGCGGCTCAACTGGTTGACGAGTGAGAAGAGAGACAGCGATACATCTGGCAAGCCGTCGCTGACTTGCCAGACTTATCCCATCGCCGCCGCGCGGTTTAGATTCCGAAGGCTTGTAAGAATACGGTGCGTTGATTGGGGCCGTCGAATTCGGCAAAGATGATGCTCTGCCAGCGACCCAACACCAGATTGCCCTGGTCAATGGGGATGGAGAGGTTGTGGCCGAGCACGACGTTTTGCAAATGCGAGTCGGCATTTTGACGGTCGCAATCGGAATACTGCGGATCGTTATGTTTGTAATAAGACTGTCGCGGCACGACTTGGCCAATCATCTCTTTAATGTCGGCAAGCAACGCATCTTGCCACTCATTAACAAAGAGACCGGCAGTCGTGTGCAGTGATGAGACTTGGATATAGCCGTCTTGGATGCCGGTCATATCGGCAAAGGAGCGCAGTTCTTCCGTGAGGTTGAGCAACTGCATCCGTTCATCTGTCTTCACTTGAATGGTCTTTGAAAATACTTTCGCTGTCCCTTGATTTTGATGCGCCTCGACGGTCGTACGAGCTTCGGCGCGCGTTTTGATTGCTTCCATGCGTTTCTCCTTGCTGATTTCCTTTCGAATCGTCTTTCTGTCCCAGATTGGCCTGTCGTCTTTTGCAGATGACTTTGAGCCGGATTCAAGAATCGCTTATGTTACTAAATCAACGGCTTGCTTCACAAACGACGACGGAGATACCGATGCAGTCGGGCAAGGTGGAGAGGGCGATTCCATTCTCGCTTGCGTCAGAGACAGAAGCAAATCGGCTTCGGGTGCCATTATTTAAGCAAACTGCTCTCAATCCACCCGCCGCCGACAACCACGTCGCTATCATAAAACACCGTCGCTTGCCCCGGCGTGATGGCCGGTTGCGGCTCGTCGAAATCAACCTGCACCCTGCCGCTGCCGAGCGGAGTGAGGGTCGCCGCCGCTTCCGGCGCGCGGTAGCGGATGCGTGCGCTGGCACGCACAGGTGCGCTTGGCGGCGCAATCGCAATCCAGTTGACGCCAGCAGCGATCAGTGAGCGGTTGTATAAGTCCTGCTTTTTCCCGATCACCAGTTGATTACGCGGCACATCAATTTTGACCACATAGAGCGGGTCGGGCGCAGCAATACCCAGTCCGCGCCGTTGCCCGACCGTGTAGCGATGCAATCCCAGATGATGCCCGACAACCTGCCCTTCCGTAGTCGTAATGTCGCCGCCTGCGCCAATGCCCTGCTTGCTAATATCCATCTGCATTTCGTAGTGCGCATATTCTTCGACAAAGCGCGCGTAATCGCCGTCGGGCACGAAGCAGATTTCCTGACTTTCAGCCTTCTCAGCCGTTTCGAGTCCCAACCGACGAGCGATTTCGCGCACTTCGGGTTTGCTCATCTCGCCGAGCGGAAAGGACGCACGCGCCAATTGCCTCTGCGTCATCTCAAAGAGAAAGTAGGATTGATCTTTCGCCAAATCCCGGCCTTTGCGTAGCAGATAGCGCCCGCGTGCCGCGTCGTACTCAACACGTGCGTAATGGCCTGTGGCGACGTGCTCGGCGCCGATCTGTTCAGCCAGCGTAACCAAGCGCGCGAATTTCAATTTTGTATTGCACGAAACGCAGGGGATCGGCGTGCGGCCTGACAAATAGTCTTCAACAAACGGGCGCACCACGCCGCGTTCGAATTCGTCTTCGAGGTTGATGACATAAAAAGGAAAGCCGAGATCATCCGCGACTCGCCGCGCATCATAGACGTCATCAAGCGAGCAACAACGCGAAGGTTGCGGCTCGCTGTCCGGTGCCAGCCGCCGACGTTGATTCCATAACTGCATGGTGAAGCCAATCAGTTCGTGCCCGTGCTCTTTAAGCAGAGCTGCCGCCACCGAACTATCCACCCCACCGCTCATTGCGACCGCGATTGCCATGCCATTCCTTTGCTCGCTTCTCTAGCGCTGCGCTATCTTGGCTCTTGATTGAGCCGAATGCTATCATCGTCGCTTGCGCGCCCCCTGCCTGTGGCAGCCATTACGCGCGGTTTTATAAAAAAGG
>CAYXVU010000077.1:0-24182 GCA_964468725.1 uncultured Clostridia bacterium | reverse complement strand
CACCTTTGCCGTGCTCTTTTCTCTTTTGAACTTCTTACTCGAATGGGTGCGTCGGCTTGTTTCCTGACCCATGCGGTGAAGTTGGCAATCCCCGGATAGGCGAGCAACTTCGCCAACGTGTTATAGCGGTCGGCCAATTCGCGTTCGGTCAAGACCGCGTGCAGATTCTTGTGACAGGGCGCGCAAATCCAAATCACCCGGTTGAGTTCCGCTTGCGATAACTCTTCGCGCTTCTTCTTCTTCTTGTGCTGGGCGCGCGGTATCAAGTGATGCTGCGTCAATGTCCGAACCGCTCTGCCGCACATCTCGCATGACTGAGCCTCGTTCATACGCACGCATCTTCACGCATGCACTCAGGCTCTCGCAATCCATGGGCGTCATTTTCCCTTGACTCTCCGATTTTCTGACCGCGCCATTTCCCCATACCCACCCTCACAAAGCCGTTAGATCAGCACCCGGTTGTTACTTTCACAATGCACGATGCGCTTGTCACATTGCTGGGCATACCTTGTGCAATCGGGATTCGAACCCTTGAGCATCGCCCCCTTGCTTACCATAGCCAGATTCATCATCTGGCGCCGTACTGGCGCTCGCCTCTTGCGGCTCTGCTACCGACTGACGCGGTCAAAATCTTGTTGGTTGAGAGGCAATCAACGATTGCCTCTCAATGCGTCACTACCGCTCAGTCTACTAACTCGGTCTGCCAGTTCGCGGCTTGAATTCGGGCATCCAATTCGCGGTGTTGCTTCGACAGATCATCCACACGTTTTTGAATCTCTGTGACATCAACGGCGCTCACAAATTTGATCTCCGAGCGGCTATAGGCGTTTTGCACAATCGAAGCTGCGCTCGCCAGCCCGCTGTAGGCGTTGCGTCGCGCCATCAACGTATCGCGTTCGGCCAACGCCTCCATCAGAGTCTTGCCTTCGGCAAATGCCGTCGCCGAGTTGGTCTTGTTGATCTTCTTGATTAAATCAACCAAGGTGCGGAAGACATTCTCCAACTCTTCGATCAAGCTGAGCGGATTCTCTTGCGGCTTCTCGCCCTCTTGGCGTTTCGCGTTATTGGCCAGTCGCACCTTGAGTTGCTCAATGCGCTTCTGACAATCGGCGCGCAGAATCAAAGCTTCAGACAGTTTCATCTCGCTTACCTCCTTCCTTCTTCGCTTCTCGGTAAGGCATTCGCCGTGCCATCGCTCAACGCCGCTCGGAAGAGGGCGGTAAAGCCTTTGCCTGCCAGAGGCTTGGGTCAGATAGCGCAAAAGGGTTGGCGATTTCAATGAAGCCCGATACTATCCGATAATCTAGTCAGTTAGAGGATAATCTATGGCACTCAAGAAGACCATCATCATCGGATTGATCGGAGCCATGCTCGATAGCGGCAAAGGATCCGAGCGCTGGGAGAAGTGGCGACCAACCGTCTCGCTCTGCATGCACGAAGATTTTCTCGTTGATCGCTTCGAGTTGCTCTATCAGAAAAAGTTCTCCGCGCTTGCCAATCTCTTGGCCAATGACATCAAGGATGTTTCGCCCGAAACGCAGGTCAATCCGGTCGAAGTCGAATTTGCCAACCCTTGGGATTTCGAAGAGGTCTATGGCGCATTGCATGACTTCGCCCGCGCTTATCCATTCAAACCGGAACGGGAAGAGTATTTGATTCACATCACCACTGGCTCACACGTTGCGCAAATCTGCATGTTTTTACTGACCGAATCGCGTCACTTTCCTGCCAAACTGATTCAGACTTCGCCGCCGCCGCGACGCGGGCGCAGTACGCCGGGCACCTTTGAAGTGATAGACCTCGACCTCTCGCGCTATGACCGCATCGCCTCGCGGTTTCGACAGGAGAGTCATGATGCCGTCTCTTTTCTCAAATCCGGCATTGCGACGCGCAACCCCCAATTCAATCGCTTGATTGATCGCATCGAACAGGTTGCCATTCAGTCGCGCGATCCGTTGTTATTGATGGGGCCGACCGGGGCAGGGAAGTCACGGCTGGCGCGCCGACTCTATGAACTCAAACGCGCCCGCCATCAAGTGAGCGGCGACTTCATTGAGATTAACTGTGCTACGGTGCGTGGCGATCAAGCGATGTCGGCGCTCTTCGGCCACGTCAAAGGCGCGTTTACGGGTGCGTTGAAGGATCGTCCCGGTTTGCTGCGCGCGGCGGACAAGGGCGTGTTGTTTCTGGACGAGATGGGCGAGCTTGGTTTGGATGAGCAAACGATGTTGCTGCGGGCGCTGGAAGAGAAAGTCTTCTTTCCGCTCGGCGGCGACCGCGAAGTTAAGAGCGACTTTCAACTGATCGCCGGAACCAATAGCGACCTGGCTGCGAAAGTCCGCGAAGGTCGGTTCCGCGAAGACTTGCTGGCGCGCATCAATCTGTGGACGTTTTGCTTGCCGGGGTTGAAAGATCGCCTCGAAGACATTGAACCCAATCTGCAATACGAACTGGATGAATACGCGCGGCGCACCGGCAAGCGTGTGACATTCAGCCGCGAAGCGCGCGAAAAATTCTTGCAGTTTGCCACTTCATCGGAAGCGCGATGGGTGGGAAATTTCCGCGATCTCAATGCGGCTATCATTCGCATGGCGACGTTGGCGGCGGGCGGGCGCGTTTCGCTCGAAGTGGTTGCCGAAGAGTTAGCGCGTCTGCGCGCCTTGTGGCGATATCATCCCGTTAGCGAGGGCGAAGCCTTGCTGGAGAGTCTGCTGAATGCGGAACGACTCGCCGCGCTCGACCTGTTCGACCGCATTCAACTGGCGGGTGTCTTGCAGGTTTGTGGCGAGTGCAAAACGCTGTCCGAAGCCGGTCGCAAGCTGTTTACCAATTCTCGTGATCGCAAGAAGACGACCAATGATGCTGACCGCTTGCGCAAGTACTTGGCGCGTTTCGGCCTCGACTGGCAACAGGTGCGCGCGAGCACCTTATAGTTCGACCTGTTCGCCCAATTCGATGACGCGACCCGCAGGAATGTGATAGAAGGTCGTCGCGCCCAGTGCATTGCGCGACATCAGGGCGAAGAGCTTTTCGCGCCACAACGCCATCCCTTTCTTCTTGGTTGCCAGCAATCGTTCGCGGCTCAAGAAGAAACTCATCTGTTCAATATCAATTTCGAGATCGGGTATCTGCAAGGTCTTTAATACCGCAGGAACGTTCGGGTCTTCCATAAAACCGTAATGAATCACGACGCGGTAAAACTCTTTCTCCAAGATGTCCACCTCCACCCGTTCGGCGTCCGGGACGTGCGGCACTTCTTCGGTTTGCACCGTGAGAATGATGTTCTGCTCGTGCAGCACTTTGTTGTGTTTGATGTTGCGAATCAAGGTCGGCGGCGTGCCGGTGAGGCTGCCGTACATAAAGACTGCGGTTCCCGGCACGCGGGTGATGCGCCGCTGTTTGAGTTCTGCGAGATACTTCTCAATCGGCACGGTGCGCGCGCGCAAGCGCACACCGAGGATGCGCCGCCCGGTCTTCCATGTGGTCAACAAAGTGAAGACCGCTGCGGCGATGGCAATCGGGATCCATCCGCCATCGGTAATCTTCAAGATATTTGCGCCGAAAAAGCCGAGATCAATAATCAGAAAGAGGCCGCATACGGGAATCGCCAGCCACAAACTCCACTTCCAACGTTCGTGCGCGACCATAAAAAACAGGATGGTTGTGATGACCATCGTCGTCGTCACCGCGATGCCATAGGCAGCGGCCAATCGGCTGGATGAACCAAACCCCAAGACCAGCGCGATGCAGGAGATCATGAGCGCCCAATTGACCATCGGCAGATAGATTTGACCGATCTGCTCGGCAGATGTGTGTTCAATCATCAAGCGCGGGCTATAGCCGAGTTGCACGGCTTGACGGGTCAGGGAAAAAGCGCCGGAGATGACGGCTTGCGAAGCGATGACCGTCGCGCAAGTGGCGAGCACGACCATCGGATAGAGCGCCCATTTGGGCGCGAGATTGTAAAACGGATGCGCCGCCATTGTGGCATCAGAAATCAATAATGCGCCTTGCCCGAAGTAGTTGAGCAAGAGCGCCGGAAAGACCAGCGCGTACCAAGTTAAGCGAATGGGCTTTGCGCCGAAATGCCCCATGTCGGCGTACAGAGCCTCGCCGCCGGTAACGACGAGAAAGACGGAACCGAGGGTGAGGAATCCATGCCACTTATTGCGCATGAAAAATTCGATGCCTTCAAGCGGGTTGATGGCGCCCAATACTTGCGGGGCATCAGCAATATGGAGGATGCCGAGTACGGCGAGACTAATGAACCACAACAGGGTGATCGGGCCGAAGACCGCGCCGACGCTGGCTGTCCCCTTGCGTTGCACCAGAAAGAGTAAGATCAGAATGAGGATTGTGATCGGGATGATGTAAGGGTCGAAGAAGGGGGTCGCCACGCTCAGACCTTCAACGGCGCTGAGTACCGAGATCGCCGGTGTGATGATGCCATCGCCGTAGAGCAGGGCAGCGCCGAACAGGCCGAGCATGATCAAAAACCAGCGCGCCGATTGGGCGGAGGCTTTGACCGGTGTGACCAACGCCGTAAGCGCCAGAATGCCGCCTTCCCCATGATTGTCGGCTTTCAAAATGAAGATCAGATACTTGATGGCGATGACGATGACGATTGACCAAAAGATCAGTGATAACACACCCATCACATTTTCCGGCGAAGGCGCGATGGCGTGCGGGCCGTGAAAACATTCGCGTAGAGCGTAGAGCGGACTGGTGCCGATGTCGCCGTAAACGACGCCGAGCGCGGCAATGGCAAGAGGGAAGAGGTTACGGTCTTGGGCGTCCGCATGATGCGCCGTGGCAGCAGGTTTTTCAGACATGAAGTTGTGTTCCTCACTGAGCGTATTGCGCAGGCAGATGATTGTTGTTTGTGTCGCTGGGATTGTCAAATTCCCTGTGCGCCGATTCCCTACGCGATGCGACGGCCTCAGACGCAGGCTTTATGGGTTGGCTGACCAGGCGGCGAAGAAACGCGGCGCTTGTGCGGGCAATTCGCGTGCGAGCAGAGCTTCGACTTCAGCCGCCGATGCCAGCTTCATGGCTTGGCTCATCAGCGGGCGCGCCTTCTCGATGGAGATCGAGCGAATGGCATTTTTAATGATCGGGATGGCAGCCGGTGCAAGGCTCAGGGCGCGCACGCCCATCGCCACGAGGGCGACGGCTTGCAGCGGGTCGGAAGCCATCTCGCCGCATAGCTCAAGAGGCACCTTCTCGTTTTGCGCCACGCCGATCAGATAAGCGAGGGCGCGCAAGATAGCCGGATGGAGCGGTTGATACAGATGCGCGACATTCTCATTGGTGCGGTCAACGGCGAGAATGTATTGAATCAAATCGTTGGTGCCGACCGAGAGAAAATCGGCTTCGCGCGCCAACAGGTCGGCCAGCATCGCCGCCGCCGGAACTTCGATCATCACCCCGACAGGCAATTCGGCGCGGTGCTCAATGCCCGCATCGGAGAGTTCGCCTTTGACCTCATCGAGAATGCGTTGCGCTTGGCGCAGTTCGTCAATCGTGCTGATGAGCGGCAAGACGACGCGCAGGTGGCCATGCCGGTTGGCGCGCAGGATAGCGCGCAACTGGGTGCGGAAAATATCTTGAGCGCGCAGCGAGAGCCGTATGGCGCGCAATCCGAGCGCCGGGTTTTGCTCTTCTTCGAAGCCCTCAAGGGTGAGCTTATCGCCGCCGAGGTCGAAGACGCGAATGCTTGCTCCCGCCTCGCCCGTCGCCTCGGCCAGTTTGCGATAGAGTTCATACTGCTCGTCTTCGCTCGGCAAATCCGGCAGCCGGTTCAGAAACATAAATTCCGAGCGATAGAGGCCGATGCCTTCTGCGCCGAAGACGCGCAGCGAGTTGATTTCGTTGGGCAATTCGACATTCGCCCGCAAGGTGACGCGCACGCCGTCGAGGGTTTCCGCCGCTTCGACAGTTTCAGCAATGCGACGGGCGCGGCGTTCCTCTTCGCGGTGGCGTTTGTCGAAATAGGCTTTGATGACCGGCTTCGTGGGCTGCAAAAGAACTTCGCCCGCCGTGCCGTCAACGATGATGGCATCGCCCGTTTTGACGCGTTTGGTGACTTCGCGCAGGCCGATAACGGCAGGGATCGAGACGGCGCGCGCGATGATGGCGGTGTGCGAGGTCATCCCTCCGGCATCGGTGGCAAACCCGCGCACGTGATTGAAATCAATCTCGGCGACCGTTGAAGGGAGGATGTCTGCGGCAACGATGACGACATCGCGTTCGAGGTGCGAAAGATCGAATTTCGTGTGACCCGATAGAATGGTCAGCAACCGCGCTGCTACGTCTTCGATATCGGAAGCGCGCTCGCGCAAATAAAAGTCGCTGATTTGCCGGTAGGCGTCAATCAATCGGTCAGTGACCACGCGCACCGCCCACTCGGCATTGATGCGGCGGGTGCGAATTTCGGCTTCGATCTCTTCGATCAGGCGCTTGTCTTCGAGCATCAACAGGTGCGCATCGAGGATGTAGGAGTGCTCATAACCGAGTTCGCGCGCTAGCCGCTCTTTGATTTCGACCAACTGCGAGCGCGCTTCAACGAAGGCAGCGCGCAGGCGGGCGATCTCTCTGCGAATCTGATTGGCCGAGACGCCGAGGTAATAAAACTGGTGGCGTCCGCGTTCATCCAACCGCAAGACATGACCGATAGCAATGCCTGCTGAAGCCGCAACGCCAGGTAGTTTGACATCGCGCGTGCGAAGCGAATTAGAAGACCCCATCCGAAATCTCCTCTCCGAATTTCTGTTCTACCAACTCCGCGAGCGCGTACAGTGCGCGCTCCTCATCGTCGCCCTCCACTTGGATGATGACCTCCGACCCTCTGGCTGCGGCCAGTAATAACACGCTCAAGATGGATTTGCCATCGGCTTCCTGCTCCGTATCGCTGCGTTTGAGCGTGACGCTGCTGGTAAATTGCGAGGCGCGGCGCACGAAACGCGCCGCTGCCCGCGCATGCAATCCGAGTCGGTTGGTGATTTTGACAGAGCATTCAAGCATAGGCGTTTAGGTCGAAGGTCGAGGGTCGAAGGTCACAAGAGACAGTTTACTGAAAACCGATCATTCGGCAAACGCCGCGCCGTCTGCCCGTTGACTTTCCCTCTTTGGCTTAGCCGCGCGGGTCTGCTGCATCGCGCAGCCCGTCGCCTAAAAAATTCCACGCCATCACCGTGAGAAAGATGAACAGCCCTGGCGTCAGCATCCAGGGGAAATCTTTCAACACCCCGATATTTTGCGCGGCGGTCAGCATATTGCCCCAACTCGCTTCGGGCTCCTGAATGCCGACGGCGAGAAACGACAAGGCGACTTCGCTGAGGATGTAGAACGGCACTGACAGCGTGGCCGTCACGATGACTAGTGAGAAGGTGTTGGGCAGAATATGGCGGGTGATGATGCGCCAGTTGCTGAACCCGAGCGCGCGCGCCGCCTGCACATACTCGCGTTCTTTGAGCGACAACACCATGCCGCGAATTACTCGCGCCTGCATCGCCCAACCGATCAACGCCAAAATGATGACCATGAGGAAATAGAGTTGCAGGGTGCTGAGGCTTCTCGCAAAGACATTGCGCAGGATGAGGATGAAGTAGAGGCTGGGCAGCGCCAATAAGACTTCGACGCAGCGCATCAAAATAAAATCAGTCAGGCCGCCGAAATACCCCGCGATGCCGCCGATCAGCACGCCGGTCACGGTCGAAATCAAGATGCCGACAATGCCGATAGAGAGCGAAACCTGCGCGCCGTATAAGAGGCGCGAAAAGATGTCGCGTCCCATCTGGTCGGAACCGAAGAGGAAGACGCGACCGGGCGCGTCCACTCCGAACAGATGCCGATTGGAGCGCAGCAGCCAAAGAATGTGATACTCATCGCCGCGCGTGAAGAGTCTGACTGGATACCTCTTCGTCCGATCTTCGCGGTAGGTCTTCAATTCGCGGTCAACGACCTCAGTGCCGTAGACAAAAGGGCGCGAGAGGTTCCCCTCGGCATCAAAGAACCGAATCGCTGTGAGCATCGGATAATGAAATGGCCGCTGCGTGTCGCTCGTATCATAGCGATAGGGAGCGAGAAACCCCGCGAAGATCGAAGCCAAATAGAGCCCCGCGAGCAGGTACAGTCCAACCATCGCCGTGCGATTTTGCCGCAACCGCAGCCAGAGCCGTCTCGTCGGTGACAATCCATGCGGCGGCGCAGACGCGCCGTCAGTTGCTACCGCCTGATTGCGAGATTCGTCCATCAGGTTGTTTGCCGCAGGATCACGAGAATCATTCATCATCGTATTGGCATCGCGCAACGAGCCTGACCGTCACCCTTCGGCATTTGACCCGATTTATTGGAGTCGAATGCGCGGGTCATTGAGCGCCAGCAAAAAGTCCGCGATGAGATTGCCAATCACCAGCATAATTACCAGCATAGCCACCGACGCCATCACCAACGGCTCGTCTTTAATGAGCAGCGCGTCATAGCTCAGTTTGCCCAGACCCGGCCAGGCAAAGACGGTTTCGGTCAATAACGCACCGGCCAGCAGAAATCCGAGCGAGAAACCGAACAGGGTAATCAGCGGATTGAGAGCATTGCTGAGCGCGTGTTTGAAGACCACCCGCCGTTCGCTAAGCCCTTTGGCGCGCGCCGTGCGAATGTAGTCTTCTGACAACGTCTCGATCATTTCGCTGCGCAGTTGCCGCATATACTGTGCCAGATTGATCGTTCCCAGCACGATGGTCGGCAAAACGAGGTGGTGCAGGGTGTCGAGCACTTTTTGCGTGGCGGTCAAGTTGTCCCAGTTGGCTTGATCGTGAATGCCGCTGGTGGGGAACCATCCGGTTTTAGCGGCAAAGACCAACATCAAGAGCGAAAAGAAGACGCTCGGAATCGAAAGCCCGAAAAACGAAATGAACCCGCACAGGCGATCCACCCAACGATTGCGATAGAACGCCGCCATCGCCCCAAGCGGAATCGCCAATGCCCACGAGAAGATGAGCGCCGAACCGGTCAGCAGCAAAGTATTGGGCGTGTATTCGGCGAGGATGTCCCACACCGGCGCGCGAAACTTGAAGGAGAAGCCGAGGTCGCCTCGTAGCGCCGGCCCCAACCAATACCAGTAGCGCGCCCAGACGCTCTCGTTATCGAGGTGATAGAGTTTGATCTGTTGTTCGATGAACTCTTGCGAAATGCCCGGCTGCCCTCTGAATTCATCGGCGTAGTTGCCCGGCGACCATACCAGCAGGGCCTGCGTAATGAAGGTGACGACGATGATGAGCGGGACGGCGATCAGCAATCGTCTGAGCAGATAGTTCTTCATCAGTAGCCGGTAGTCGGTTAGCGGTTGGCGATTGTCACCGGGCACACCTGCGATGGTTGCGCCGAGGGATGACCGCCAACCGCTAACGGCTGCTCATTTGAGATAAATCTCTTCGACGTTCCAGGTCACGCGCGGGCGCATGGTCGAAGGCCGGATATTGCCAAATTTGTTTTTGTAAGCGATGCCATCTTTTTCGGCGACCAGATAAATCTCCGGCAATTGCTCCGACCAGATGCGCTGAATCTCCGCATACATCTTGCGGCGTTCGGCCAGATCAACCGTCGTGTCAATCTTGCCGACCAACTCGTCTGTGCGGGCTTCCCAATCGCTCGATGGCGTCTTTTGACTGGGGAAACTGGTGTGGTTGATTGAAGAGGAGAGGGTGATGTTCTTTGTGTTGATGGGGCCGGGAGGCACGCCGCCGACCCAGCCGAAGACGATGATGTCGTAATTGAAATTCGACTGCAAGGCCGGAATGATAGCGGTCGAAGGAACCGGCTCTGATCGCGCGCCGATGCCGACAGCTTTCAAATTTTCGGCGATAAAAGCGGCGCTAGCGACTCGCGCCGTATTGTTGCTGTTGGTGGTGAGTACCACTTCAACCGCGTGGCCTTCAGCGTCTTCGAGCATGCCATCGTTGTTGGCGTCTTTGAGGCCGATATCGGCAAGTAACTCTTTGGCGCGCGCCGGATTGTGCGGATACTTCATAATGTCATCGGAGTACCACAGCCTTTCGGCGGGCGTAACGAAAGAGTAGAGCGGCTCGGCACGGCCTACATAAACGGTGTTGGCGAGACCTTCACGGTCAATGGCGTACGAGACTGCTTGGCGAAAGCGTTGATCGCGGAATAGTTTTTGTTTCCAAGGAGCCAGATACGGCTTGCCGGTTTTGGGGTCGCTTCCGGTATTGCGATTGATGACCAGCCAGCGCGAATCGCTGTTGACGCCGATGTCAATCACTTTCACGGCATCGCTTTCCAGCCGTTTGACATTGGCGTAATCGTTGGCGCGCACCCGCGAAAGGACATCAATCTCGCCCGCTTCGAACTTGGCCTGCAAGGCATTGAAGTCCTGACCGATGACGAAGATCAAACGGTCGAGATAGGGCAAGCGTTGACCTTTGCTGTCCACTTTCCAGTAGTAGGGATTGCGCTCCATGACGACGCGTTGACCGGGGGTGTATTCAACCAGGCGAAAGGGGCCCAGTCCGACCGTCGCTTTGGGATCATCGCTGATGCTCAGGCGATTGCGAAACGAGCCGTCTTTCCACGCCGCTTCCCATTGATGTTTGGGCATCAAGTAGAGATTGAAGAGGGCATCAAGGAATTGGCCATTGATTTTGTGCAGCCTGAATTTGATGGTGTGGTCGTCAATCTTTATGAGTTCAGGATAGATGGCTTTGCCGCTTTCGTCCGTGCCCTCGTTGAAAACGTCGCGGATGGCCGAGTCAATTTTATCGGGGTCGCTGGTGGCGACTTCGTAGGTGAACAGAACATCGTCCGCCGTAAAAGGCTGACCATCCGACCATCGCACGCCTTTGCGAAGATAGAAAGTCCACTCCTTGCCGTCGGCAGAGGTCTCCCACTTGGTGCTGATTCCGGCATCATAGTCAGGCTGCTCATCGCCATTGCGATAATCGATCAAACAGCGATAGAGGTGATACCACAAAACGTAGGTGCTGAATTCGTCTGTCGCCCGGACGATGTTGAGAGTCTGCAGGTCGGCTGGCAATTCCAGAATCATCTGTCCGCCATAGAGTCCCGGCTCGCCTTTGGTGCGGTAGGGTTCCGCAGGCAGGTCGCCTTGAAAGGGAGGGTTAGGTTGACGATTGGCATTAGGAACCGGAGTCGGGGTCGAGCAGGCTGCTGCCAGCAGCGACAGGCTAAGCAGCCAAGCGAAAATCACTCTCTTCATAATCTTCTATTCCCCCTCTGATAATCTATTGGCCGTAAAATTATCTGAGGCCATTGGGGATGTCAAATTCGGTCGCGGTTGTGAAAAGAAGCCTTCCGGTCTTCTCGGCGGCGGCAGAGCGAGCCGAGCGGAGAACTGCCGACCGATAGCCAACAGCGGCTGTGGGGGCATCCGTCGTTGTGCATCAAGAAGCGAATCGGACAGAAGAGCCATCAATGAAATACTCAATTCGGCGTGGTCAGTAGCCCGAATTTAGCCATAGACGCTGGCAAGCATAGCAGACTTCGCAAGCTTGTACTATCAAATGCAGCAAAGTCACCAAACAAATTCTATTGGCACGCACGGGGTTCCATCCTTCGATGGATTGGTTGCTTTTGCCGAAAGCCCTCTTCCCGTAATTCCCACGCTTGCCTAACGCATCGGCTACCGGATTTGTTTCTTTTCGAATCAAGCGAGCCATCTCCGAACCCGACGCCAAACGGTCTGCCATCGCGGGCGATGCCGACTAAATGGGTGCAAAGAAAAACTGAAGACGCCTGCTAGCCGAGGTGTCGCCGTGCGGCAGCCGAATTGCTTGGCTATCGGCAGGCGATCAACCTCCCTCCGAATCGTTCTGATTGTCTTTCTAAAAACCTACCGGGGCCTCTTCCACGTCGCAATCCAAGCTGCGGATTTGGCTGACGAGCATCCTTTTGTTGATTGGCGTCCCCCTGACGCTGGCCTCGGGGATCTTCGGGTTTTGCGAAAAGCATGGGCACAAGGAGGGGCTGCCATCGGGCGCAGTCGGCAGGGCGGAGTGAGCGTCGAATAACGCCGATGGGCAGCGCAGAAGTTCGGAGTTCGGGTGCGCCGTTAGAGCGTCACCTCCGACTTGTGCAACCTGTAGGCCAAGCGCGGTAACGGCGGTCAATCTGAACGCCTGTGGGTTGTCTTCAGTCTTTTGTTGAAGCCAACTTTGACAACAGGCTAAGTGATGAAGACCGCAGGAGAGTAAAGAAAATCTGCCTCCGACGGCGCCTCGGAAAAATCGTATACAAGGCCTCGCACAGTATGGTACTTTCCCCTTTGGCGGGCTCTCCAACACCGAGACGATAAGTTTGAAAGAAGCCTAGCGAGTTCTGATTTCGTAGCTGTTTTCCCTAATTAAACACTACTAACGCGAGCGGCGATGCAGCAGAATCAGCAGCTTCCCGTACCCTATTGATAATGCTACCGAGTGAGAAGCCTGATGCGCGGGAAATCAGGGAGGAACTCATGCAGCTATTATTTATTGAGGATCAGCAAGCCGATTGGCGGCAAGCTCTGCTCAGCTTGTCCAGCGAAACGCCTCCTCATTCCAGCCCGCCGCCCACCTCGCCGGAGACTTACAATTTGGCGGAAGCCCTCGTCCGACTCCGCCAATCCGATCACCCGCAGCCGCGGATCATCTGTCGCTTTCAAGATCGTGAAGGCATCTGGCAAGCCGTCGAAGCCCATATCAACATCAGGCCTGATCAAGTGAGCGCTCATCCCGTGCTGATTATCACGCCGGTGGAAAGGAACGGTCAATCCGCGACCCCTGACCAAACCGCTTCGCACAGGGCTCAGCCCGCGATAGCCCAAACCACAAAGCCGCCATTCGGCGTTATCAACAGCGAGGATACCGCCACTCAGGTCGGCGCAACGCCTGCTGTGCCCGCCTGGCAAGCCGCCGAGCGCTATCGTCAGGCTTTCGAAGCCGCTAATGATGGTTTATGGGTTATTGATCAACACAATCTCACCAGTTTGGTGAACGAGCGCATGGCTGCGCTGCTCGGCTATTGTGCGGAAGAGATGGTGGGCAAACCATTTCTCGATTTTCTTGATGAGGAAGGCAAATCGCTGGCGTTGATGCACCTCGAACGTCAGCGGCAAGGCATCTCCGAACAGTTCGACTTTCGCTTCCTGCGCAAAGATGGCTCCTACGACTATGTGCGCGTCAGCGCCAGTCCGCTACGCGATGGGGAAGGCCATTATGCCGGGACGCTGGCGGTGATTACCGACGTCCTGCAACAGCGGCGTATGGCTGCCGCCATCCGCGAATGGGAAGATATTTTGGCGGGCATCCTCGAATCGGCGATGGATGCCATCGTCAGCATTGATGAGGATTTTCAGGTCTTCCTCTTCAACTCCGCTGCCGAGCAGATGTTTGCGTGCAATCGCCATGAAGCACTCGGTCAACCGCTGACCCGATTTCTGCCGGAGCGCTTTCGCGCCGAACACGAAGCCTATCTGCGCAGCTTTGCCGATTCGGGTCGCAGTAGCGAAACGCCAGCGAAGCGCCGCGCCATTTTCGGTCTGCGCAGCGATGGCGAAGAGTTTCCCATTGAGGCGTCGGTATCAAAGATGGAGGTAGGGGGGAAGAAGATACTTACCATCATCCTGCGCGACATCAGCGAACGGGTGAACACGGAAAACGCCCTCAAAGAGAGCGAAGAGAAGTTTCGATTGTTAGTGGATGGGGTGCAGGATTACGCCCTCTATCGGCTCGATGCCGAAGGGCACATCGCCAGTTGGAATGCGGGCGCGGAACGCATTATGGGATACAAGGCCGCAGAGATTTTAGGTAAACCCTGCACGATCTTTTATACGCAGACCGACATCGAGAACTTCATCCCCGAACAAGAACTGGCGATGGCCAAAAAGCACGGACGCTATGAGGATGAAGGCTGGCGCACGCGGCAAGATGGATCGTTGTTTTTGGCAAACTTCGTACTTACGCCGCTCTTTGATGACGAACAAGGGCTGCGCGGCTTTGTCAACGTGACGCGCGATGTGACGCAACGCAAGCAAGCCGAGGAAGCCTTGCGCGAAGGCGAATCGCGGTTGCGCCGCTTGGTCGAATCCAACGTCATCGGGGTGATGGTGGCGACTCTCAAGGGGCAGGTCACGATGGCCAATGACGGATTTTTGAAGATGATCGGCTACAGCCGCGACCAACTCGATGCCGGAGAGATTGCCGGAGACGCGATGACGCCTCCCGAATATCAACAGGTAGACCGTGAGGCCATCGCGCAACTGAAAACCTTAGGTTCCTGTGAGCCGTTTGAAAAAGAGCTCATTCGTCAAGATCGGGCGCGGGTTTCGGTCTTAATTGCCGGAACGATGCTCGAAGGCACGCTCGACAGCTATATCGCTTTCGTTTTGGATTTGACCGAACGCAAGCAAGTGGAGATGCTGCGACAACGCTTTTCGCATCGGCTATTGGAAGCGCAAGAGAATGAACGTCGCGGTCTGGCGCGCGAACTTCATGACGAAATCGGGCAGGCCTTGACAGCCGTGATGATTAACCTGCAAGCCGCTAAACTCCCCTTTGAAGAAGGGACACAGCGGGTGAAGATCGAAGACTGTTTGCATCTGGTGGACAATGTCTTACAACAGGTGCGCGATATGTCATTGGATTTACGCCCTTCGATTCTCGATGATTTGGGGTTGGCTGCCGCTTTGCGCTGGTATGTGAAGCGGCAGACTCAACGGGCAGGGATACGGGCGCGGCTCTACACCAATATGAGCGAGGAACGGCTGCCTGTGCCCATCGAGACCGCCTGTTTTCGCATCGTTCAAGAGGCAATCACTAACGTCTTGAAACATGCACAGGCGACCAACATCTTTGTTGAGGTGAATCAAGACGCCGAACAGGTAAGTTTGACGATTCACGACAATGGCAAGAGTTTCGATGTCGAACAGGCGTATAGTCAGGCTCGGCATGGTGGCAGCGTTGGGTTGTTAGGCATGCAAGAGCGCGCGCAATTCGTCAACGGCCAGGTTGAAGTTGTCTCCTCCGAACGGTACGGCACGATGGTTCGCGCCCGCCTGCCGCATGCCTGTCCCAGCCCGACCTACAGCCACGTGGAGGTCTACGAGCCATGAGCAAAATTCGCATTTTATTAGTTGACGATCACAATCTGGTGCGCGCCGGGCTGCGCTCCTTGATTGAGGGGATTGCGGACTTTCAGGTCGTCGGCGAAGCTGCCGATGGGCGGGAAGCCATCGAAGGCATCAAAACGCACCAGCCGCATGTGGTGTTGATGGATATCTCGATGGCCTATCTGAATGGCTTGGATGCGGCGGCGCGCATCAGCAAAGAGCTTCCCGAAGTACGGGTCATCATGCTTTCGATGCATGCGAATGAAGAGTATGTGTCGCAGGCACTGCGTGCCGGAGCCTCGGGCTATTTGCTCAAGAGCGTGCCGCTGACCGAACTGGAGTTGGCGATTCGTGCCGCCATGCGCGGCGAAGTGTTTTTAAGTTCGGCAGTCTCTAAAGATTTGGTGTCGCGTTATCTCTCACGCCTCGATAGCGGGGAGCCGACCAGCATTAAGCTCACCCCCCGGCAGCGCGAAATTCTGCAACTGATTGCCGAAGGCAAATCCACTAAAGAGATTGCCTATCTGCTCAACGTCAGCGTCAAGACGGTCGAAGCGCACCGCACGCAGATGATGGAACGCTTGAATATCCACGATATTGCCGGACTGGTGCGCTACGCGATCAAAATCGGCCTGGTCGAAGTGGCCTGAGCTTCGCTGCCCGTAGGGAAGAGAACGCTGCACGCGGGAGAACTGTTTCGGGTTTAGGCCAAATTCAAACGTTGCCCTGTCCACTCGCCGCTGCGCGTTTGCGCGACGCGTGACAGAGCCTCGAGCCAGGCTGAACGCAGCTTGCTGCGCCGCACGGCTTCCATCAAAAGATCCAGCCAGCCCTTGTCAATCGTCTGTCGTGGGGTCGTCAACGCCTGACAAAAAAGGATGTCATAGTTGAACCATAAAAACATCTCATAGAAAGCCTCTTCGCCGGTCATCTGGCCCACTCTGGCGTGGATGATCTGGCCATCGCGGATGACGATACTGCCTTCCTGTCCGGCGTGGCTCATCTGAAGATGCACTTGCTTATTTTGTTGGCAAGCATAGACCAAAATGCCAGCCAACAGATGATCCGGCGTATCATTGGGGGTAGTGGGAATCAACCTCTTCCTCTTCATCATGCTCTATCACCTCTCACTTAAAATCGGGTAAGCGGAGAATAAAAAAAGTAGTGATGAACTACTTGATGAATAGCTCATCACTACGCAGGGAGTAATGAGAACGGGTGATCAATCAAGCCGAGCTTGTCTGAGATATCAATCACCGCAAAGGCCAAGATAAGAATCAAGAACCTCTTCCAACCTCCCTCCAGGTCGTCTCGACCCTTGCGGTGAAACCGGTAACAGTTCGTCCGGCGAATGCGCCGCAAACGGCTGTGCAACGAGCTGAACTGGTTATGCCACAATCCGGGATTGGGGTATAAAAATCGAACTGCCTTTATAAGACCAATCGCTGCCTGTTCATTCCGCTGTCAAGGCCGCCAACGCGAGGCATAGTAGACCAAACCGGAGATTTTCAAAATTAGGAAATCTCTTAAATTGACTAGGAAGTTTCTTAAATAAGAATAAGGAAAAACCTTAGACAACGGCCTGATAGAGGTTGGCCGATTGGCCTACCTTAACCGCTCCACCCCGTTCAGGTTACGAAGCCCAAATTTCCTCTATCCGTTACAGTCGCAAGGTTTTTTTGATCTTACCGACCGGTCGGTTCAATGTTTACTTGACATTGAAAAGCGTGAAGAGTATATATCGGCACGTACTAATCAATAACAGTTCGATCTATTGTCGAGACCGTGACTTCGCCGGGCGCGTAAGAAAAATCATTTCATTGTTTGTGACTGACCGTTGGCGAAGCCCCTCGGCACGAATTCAAGGCACCGATCGGTCATGATCGGAAGCATCCGCATCGTTTTCAGCCCGAATCGAGCAAAGGCCGCATTCCACGCAGTGCGGTCAACATAGAATCAAGCACCGGATTGCGAGATCGGCAGGCGCAGGTGTCGCGGAGCAGGGTCGGTTGCGCGATTTCGCCATCCCTTTCCATCACTTCAGGAGGAGAATTATGAAACGTAGAGGCTTGCATATAATCGGCATCGCCGTCTTGATTACTTCTCTGACCCTTCCGGCTTTCCCTCAGGCAGACGCTTCGAGCGCCACCATTCGCGGTACGATCACCGATCCGACCGGCGCGGTCGTGTCTGGCGCGACGGTGACTGCCAAAAATGTCAATACCGGCATCACGCGACTGGATCGGTCGAATAGTGAAGGCATTTATCAGGTGCAATCGCTTGCCCCCGGTATCTATGAAATCCGTATCGAAGCATCGGGGTTTGAAACCAAGATCGTCTCCAAACTGGAATTGACGGTCGGGCAAATCGCTACCCTCGATATGGAGATGAAGATCGGACAAGTCGCTACGGAAGTGCAGGTGACGGCTGATGCCGTGTTGATCGAAGTCGAACGTTCGCAGCAGGCCAATACGATCAACAGTCGGCAGGTCGAAAATCTGCCCAATATCGGGCGCGATTTCACGGCCTATGTCTTCACCTTGCCGGGGGTGTCGAGTTCGGCTGCGCCGCGCGTGCAAAACCCCGGCTCGACCTTCGGAACGTCGGGCTTTTCGATTGGCGGCAGCAATGGCCGCTCCAATCTCGTTACCCTCGATGGCGGCGAAAATGAGTATGGCTCCGGGCAACTGCGCACCAACATCAGCGTCGAGGCGATTCAGGAGTTTCAAGTCAATCGCAATGCCTTTGCCGCCGAGTTCGGTTTTACAGCCGGTACGGCAGTCAATGTCATTACCAAGAGCGGGACGAACAACTATCATGGCAGCGCCTATCTGTTCTACCGCTCGCAAAAGACCTCGGCGCGCAACTTCTTCAATGTCGGAGCGGAAAAGGCCTTTGACCAACAGGTCTTTCCGGGCGGCACCTTCGGCGGCCCCATCAAGCAGGACCGCGCCTTCTTCTTCACCTCCTATGAACACCTGAAATCGGATAGCGCGCGCTTTCGCACCTACACTTCCAATATCGAAATTTTCGGGCCAACTTCGAACCCCAATGCCAGTTTCATCCTGCGTGAACAGCAGGCACATCTGGCGCGCATGGAAGCCTCGTCAAGCGCCAATACGCGGCGCATTGCTGCCAATCTGCGCGCCGCATTGACGGCAACGAACTTTCCAACGACGATGCAATTGCTGAGCGAGAACACCGGCAACCTCAACTCGCCCGACCGCCTGCACAACTGGACGACGCGCTTCGATTTCCAAATCGGCCAGAATGACGCCATCAATACGCGCTTCTCACTTACCCACAACGAAACCGACAATCTGTTGGGCGGCAACAGTCTTACCGCGCCGAGCGCCAGCGCCCGCTTGCCCTATCGCGACTACACGACGGTAGCGACCTGGACGCACAATTTCAGCACCAACATCGTCAACCAATTGCGTGGCCAGATTGTCCCCAACAACTCTGCCAAGACCATCGCCAAAGAGCCCGATACGACCTCCTTGCTGATTCAAGGCATCGGTAATTTCGGACGCGACTTTGCTACGCCCTTCAATACTTTTCAGGATCGTTACCAGTTTGACGATACGCTGGCGTGGACGCGAGGGCGACACAACTTCAAATTTGGCGGCTCCTTTCGTTCGGTCAACTATCGCGTCGTCAACGAACTGTGGTTCGGCGGCGAATGGAACTTTTCGTCTGGCATCTTTCCGTTGATTCTAGCGGTTCCGGCAGCCGACCGCGCCGCCTTTGCAGGTTTCAACGTCGCCAACGGGTTTCCGGTCAATGGCCCGCCGACTGCCAACTTGTCATCCATTCAAGCCTTCAATTTCGGCTTGCCTTTGACCTACCGACAAGGCTTTGGCAACTCGGAGTGGCAAGATTGGGCGCATTATCTTGGCCTCTTCGCGCAAGATTCGTGGAAGATCAATTCGCGTTTCACTCTCGATTTCGGCGTGCGCTTCGATTACGATGCCGAACCTGCCCCGCTCACCGGTCACGGCTATGTCTCGCCGCGCATCGGCTTCGCGTGGGATCCGTGGGGCGACCAAAAGACGGTCATACGTGGCGGTGGCGGACTGTTCTACTCGCCTGTGCCTTATCAAGTCGTCTACGTGACCAATCTGCTCAATGACAGCGGCGAGTTTATCAATCAAGTCTTTCGTCTGCCGTCAGCGATATTTCCGGCAAATCAACAGCCCGCCGCGATCTGGGCGGGCGGCGTGGCGCTCGGCAAATTGCCCTTCCAATCTTTGAGCGCCGCCGATGCGCAAGCCTTAGGTCTGCCTACCGGGCAGGGAGGCATCGGGCGCGTAGTCTTCGATGCTTCGAAAGACTACACCAACCCCTATTCGATTCAGGCGAGCCTGGGCATCAGCCGACAACTGATTCAGAACCTCTCGTTGGAAGTCGCCTATCAGATGTACAGAGGCGTGCATTTGCAGGTGCCGCACGAAGTCAATTTCCGTGAGTCGGGTGAAATCATTCCCGGCATCGGGCCGCGCTTTGTGGCGATTGATCCGACCATCGCACAACTCAATCTGTACGATTCCATCGGCAATTCGATCTATCACGGCATGACGGCCTCGCTCACCAAACGCTTCAGCAACAACCTGCAATTCCAAGCCAACTATACCTACAGCAAAGTGATTGATGATGTGACCGACTTCAACTCGGCCTTTGCGGCCTTCATTCCGACGCGCCTCGATCTGGAACGCGCTACCTCGATCTTCGACATTCGCCATAACTTCGTGGCTAGCGCCGTCTATCAGACGCCCTTCCAAGCCGGGTCGGGCAACAACTGGCTGTCGCGCATCTTTGCCGACATCTCGCTGAGTCCTATCGTCAGCGCGCGCAGTGGCATCCCCTTCACCGTGCGCATTGGCAGAGATGTCAACGGCGACAATCACAGCCTCTATGATCGCCCCTTTGCGGCTGCGCGCAACACCGGACGCGGGGAAAATTTTTACAGCGTAGACCTGCGCGTGCAGAAGCAGTTTTTCATCAGCCGCGATGCGGGCGCGCGCATAGACTTCATCGTCGAAGGTACGAACCTGCTTAACCAGACGAACTTCGCTTCGGTCTTCGATGTCTTCGGTACAGACCCGCGCTTCCTCTTCGGCCCCTTTGACCTCAGTGGCAGCAGCGACATTCCGCGCAACTCGCCGCTCGGATTCAGCAGCGCATTTCCGGCGCGGCGCATTCAATTCGGTTTGAAGATCGCTTTCTAAAACAGGAAGGGAACCGTCGAACTGGCAAGGCGCGCCGTCGCAAGGTTGTAGGCTTGCGACGGCGCGCGTTTTTATCGTTGTGCGGGTGCAGGGTTGTGGCCGCCCATCATCGGCACAACCGGCAGCAAGATGCGCGATGGACGCGTGCGGTCGTGATAGATCGTGTTGGTCGCCACACGGGTTTCCGAATCGGCGCGCATTGGTTTGCCAGTGTTCGGGTTCGGGTCATAGCGCGGGTCATTCGAACTGCTGACATGCGCGGCGATGCGATGGCCTTTGTTAAAGATGATGCTCGTACACCAAAGGTCGAGTTTGAATTTATAGGCTTTGCCTTTTTGCATGAAGACTTCGCGGTTGAAGCCTTCACGAAAACGCGCACGCACCGCCGAGTCGAGCACCAACCGTTCCGTGCCATCGGGGTAGACGTCAATGAGTTTGACCATAAAATCGGTGTCCGGCGCGTCCGAACCGCCCCACAGTTCGACTTCTACTTGCCCGGTCACTTCGACGGGTTCGACGAGCGCTGGCGTCGAAAACTTGAGCACGTCTTTTCGGTCACCGATGGCGCGTTGATCCATCGGGCCTTTCTTGATATTGAGATTCGAGCCGCCAATCGTTGGCACAGGGTTCTTCGGGTCATACACATACGAAGACAAGCTGGTCTTGTCGCTTGCCATCTTCTGACTCAGCCCGCCGCCTGCCAGCAAGTAGTAGGGGGTGATCTTTGACGGTACCGGCCACACAGTTGCCGTGCGCCATTCGTTGCCGGGCGCTTTCGAATCGGTCACATCGCCCATAACGTAATACTTGACCGCCGGTTCTTTACTGATGCCGTTGTCAACGCCACGCAACCAATGATCGAACCAGCGCGCCGCTTCTTCGCTGACATTGATGACGGAGTTGGCCGGATACTTCACCTCTTCGATATTGCCGTGACCCCATGGCCCCATCATCAATCTCTGATTGCCGCGCGCTTTGTCCGAACCGTACTTTTGCAAGCCGACGAAGTTGCTGACATTGCCTTGTGAGAAGATGTCATACCAACCGCCATAGTTGTAAGCCGGAACGTGGATGCGCGACCAGTGCTTCGACATCTCCTGCACATCGTAGAAGCCGTCATAGACGTTGTGTTTGAAGGTTTCTTCCAACACGTCGAGCGCGCCCTGCCGTCGCAGCCAGATTTCGTTGAGTTCTTTGCGGAACACGCCGCCGTTGTAAGCCGATTGATGGTAGATGCTCGACCGCGCCACCAGGACGAAGATCGCTGTCAAGTGCGGCGGGTTGGTCATCGCCGCCAGATTCGCCGTGATTCCCATAGCCGATGCGCCGAACATCCCGATTTTGCCGTTCGACCATGCTTGTTTGGCGATCCACTCGACCGTATCGTAACCATCCTGTTCATCATCGAGAAATGGGCGATAGGTGCCTTCGCTTTTGAACCGCCCACGACAATCTTGCACCGCCAGCGCGAAACCGCGTTTCGTCCACATGGCGTTGCCGCCGGATTGGGTGTCTTTTCCGTAAGGGGTGCGAATCAAAACGACCGGGAAGGGGCCATCACCTTCGGGCAGAAAAACTGTGGTCGCCAACTTCACGCCGTCGCGCATCTCCGCCAGGTAATCGGCGCGTTTGACGGCTGACTGCGCGCCAGTCTGCTGTTGCGAATAGGTCGGAACGAAGGCAACGATACTGAAGACGAATAGCGCTAGAATGGCTTTCGCGTTTTTCATAGGCATCTCCTTTAATCGGTTGAGGGTCGAAGGTCAAACAGAAGCCAGCCTGTGATTTCAGTTGACGAGAATCGAGAGGTGCAAAACGCACCGACGACAACCTGACTTAGCCGCACCGTTCAACCTCTGACCTTCAACCTTTCGCCTTTCTACACCCATACCCAACCGAATTGCGTATTCGAGGGGGTCGGGTTTTGCTGGTATTCCTGCTTGATCTGGGAAAGCTGGTCGGTGGTGATGGCTTGGCGTTTGGCCTTCACATTGATGCCATAGATGCGCGCCGCATTCAAACCGAAGACCTTCGCCTTGACCTCCGGCGTCAGTTGCTTGTAGCCGTATTTTTGCGCCACGTCTTCACGAATTTGGAAGCGGCGGAAACGCTCGATTTGACTTTGCGGACTGCCGCCCCAGATCGAATCCGTGCCCCAGATGATGCGGTCTTCGCCGCCCGGCAGATTCATGATTTGACCGAGCAGGTGCATGGCGACTTCCGGTCGCCCGCCCGATGTGCCATTCCACGTCGAACCGAGTTCAAAGTAGACATTTCTCAGATTGCTGCGCTTGACCAATTCGATCAATTCCGAACACCACGGGATGTACTGCGGATTGGCGCGGTCAGTCTCTTTGACGCGCGCCGTCGGATGCCAGCCCGAGTGATAGATGATGAAGTTGAGATCAGGAAAATCCTTCGCCGCCTTTTCGACATCCTTCGGATGGCATTGCTCTTCGTTGAAGAGACCGAGCGGCAGCCCCTTGTGAATGCAGATGTTTTTGATCTTCAGTTTGCGCGTGCGTTCCCAAAACGGATAGGTGCCCTTCTCATCATCGAGCCAGTAAGGACCCTCACCGATCAACGAGCCGGGATACATCTTCCACGAGTTGATCTTGAGCGTCTTGGCCTGCCGTTCCATCTCTTCGAATTCCGGCTTGCCCATGTTGGGACGCAACAAGCCATGCGAGAGCATGCGTTCGGACTTCGCCCAACGGTTGATGGCATTACGGGTTTGCACCATCTTATCGGGTGGCAGAATGTTTTCCCGCCATTCGGAAGTGGGCACGCCGCTGATGATGGCCATCACGGTGTCGGAATCGAAGAACAACTCTTTGACATAATGGCCTTGATTGAGTTGCGCCAATGCATCGTTGGTCGTCTTTTCGTTGGGACGAAAGCGGCGCAAGAAGGCTGCCGCTTCGCGCCCCGCGTCGGTCGCATCGAACCACTGCGATTCGACATCAATGTGATGCGTTTGATTGTCGAAGATAAACTCGCTCTTCGGCCACTTTTCAGTAGAAGCAGCGGGTTCGAGCACCTCGATGGGGTCAACTTCATAGGTCTTGCCGAAGACTTCATTGAAGCAGATCATCGCTGCCGCCAGGCCGCAAGAGGTTTGCAAAAAACGGCGTCGCGATAAGCCGAGCCGCTTGGCATGGCGATCCGCCATCACGCGCAACCGTTCGACGACTTCGCGCTCTTGCGCCGATTGTGCGGGCGGGATGAACTCTTCGTTCGAAGAGATACGATCAGGAAGCGGAGATTGAATGTCGGACGCATCGTCCATAAAGCATTTACGAACCCACATAGGCGACTCCTTTCAGGCGGCTTAAAGTATTCGGTTGCGCTTCGCCTCCCAAAACCGGCGACAAGGCGAAAGAAACACTGCTCGCACAAACGGCTCCACGGAAACAGATTGTAAGATTTCGAAGACTCAAAAACGATGCCGCGAAGTTTACTCAGATTTGAATGTGAATTCAACCTCACCGGCGAATGAACGTTCAGTCAGTTGGAAGTGAGGGAGGAAAAGAGCTCCTCTTCAGAAGAGCCGGTTGTGTGAGAAGGCCGCACAATGATGCGCGCAGCAGTCGCAAATCAATCGCGCCCTGATTCCCGATCTGCCCTTGTTCCCATCACATCACCGCCCCTACGCGCATCAATGAGAGATTCCTTTCACCCGCAGCGTAACAATCTCATTAACCGCGCAGTCCCCATGAACACCCGTGAGCAATGAGCTGTAATCACCTCATTGCTCACGGGTAGCTAAACGGCTCTGCCTCTTCCTCCCAATAGCCTTCCGTCCCCCTCCGTCACGACTGCTTCACCGTGTGCGT
>CAYXVU010000076.1:0-24257 GCA_964468725.1 uncultured Clostridia bacterium | reverse complement strand
GATCGCGATTGTCCATGTATTTCTGTACACCCTCAAATGTAAAGTGCTGCCTAATGAGCAAATATCGCATCAGACAATCGAAGAAGCCTGCTTGTCACCCGGTCTCAGCAGGGTGTAGGTTTTATAAACCTTTCGCGGTGTTAGTTAAGCATTCGAAGCGTCGCTCTCGCTTTTGATTTTCCGTTCACTGACAAACCGGTTCATACCGGTCTCGCAGCTTTACACCCTCTATAGGCACCGGTTTGTGCCTGGTCACGTGCCTCATCAAATATTTTCAGAATCCGTTGGTAGACTCGCGTTTGAAGAAAGAAATTTTCTTTGCCTGCGATAATCTTCCGCCTCCAACCACTTTGTGAATAGGTACTGCTCAGGAAGGACGCCTCGTTGAGGCGGACTTATTGAGAGTATCAGAAGGCTCAAGATGATCGAATAGACGTACCAAAGCGCAAGACGTAATCACGATCCGTTGCCGGTATCGTTGACAACGGAAGGCTCCTTGCGGCTGTCTAATCGTCTCTGCGAAGTGCCTCCTAGGGCAGGCCGCGCGGGGTAACAAGGATTGGCGTTGAGGAAGGCACCTCGCTTGGTGCATTCGAAGACGTTCAGCGACTGAAGAAAGCTTACGAGATTAGATATGACGCGAATCAGGATGAATTGGCTCCTGTTGTGCTTGATTGCTTTTATCTTGTCGGGTTGTGGTGACGAAGTGCCGATGCCTCCAGTGTGCGAAGTCATTCCTGTCTCTCAAAAAAATAGCTCCACGAGGGTTTATCTGGACACGAGTGAGGGCATGAGAGGGTTTATCACCAGAGACAGCCAGTATCAGAAAGCACTTTGGGAATTGCGCGGGCTGCTCAGTAAAGAGACTCCCGTTTACCTGATTAGCAATGGAATAGAGGAATCTCGCATTGAAACGTTGGGAGAAGCAATCTGGAATCCGAATCTCTACAATAAAGATCAAGACAATCTGGCGAGCGCCATAGCGCGCTTCTCTCAAGAAAAGGCTATGGATGAACAGCCAATCTTTATTCTGATTACCGATAGCGTTCAGTCGCTCAGTAAAAAGAGTGCGGACGACGGGTGCGATGAAGGATCGGATTGGGTTTGTGTCAGACAGGAATTGAAATCTCTGCTCGACAAAGGCTGGGCCGGATGTGTCATCGGCATTCGCAGCGAGTTTGATGGCTTGGTCTTTCCCGAAAAAGATGGCCGGAAAAACCGGTTTCCGTATAAAAGCCGCGGGGCTGTATTGAATACCTTCCGGCCATTCTATTTTTATATCTTTTCGCCGTCTCGCGAAGGATTGATCGCATTCACCTCTCAGCTACGCGGCAAGCTAGACGAAAATTTAACCCCAAACTCTTATCAGGTTGCGGAGCTAACGTCTCTGGCTCCAACAGTCCCGGTCGCAATTAAAGACTTGGCATACGAACGAGACGAGAAGCTAGTGATCACGGAGGAGAGGGGAAACAAAGAGACGGGTCTTCAGCCCTATTCACGGCTCATTATTCGCTCCGAAGCCGAACCTCTGAATTCGCGCACAGTCACCTGCAGGCTCTTTGCCGAAGCACTACGCGAAGTGGGAGAAGTGCAGTGGAATTTGACGGGAGTGTATTTCAGCAGCCTCAACCCAAGTAACAATCCGGCGGAGCGCGATCAGGAATTTCGTTACCCCGAACTCAAGCTGGTTGTTGATCAGGGTCTGGCAACTGAAATGACCGCTCCGTCTCAGGATGGCAAGTCGCTTTTGCAATTGCGAGTTGACTGGCCTCAGGATATCGGTACGCCCGCTTGGCGAATCTATCGCTTAGACGGTTTTGTCAATGCGCTTAGCCCGCTGGATTGGATTCGAGATTGGTCAACTGATGACGACACGGTGCGAAGCCAAGCCAATCGAACATTATTTTTCGACAAATTGGTTGGCGATTTGTGGAAAGTCTCTCCGTCAAAAAACCGGAAGGTGATGGAACTCTATTTATGGGTTGGCCCAACAGGAGGGTAGACCCCATTGGGAAAGTCTATTTCAGGGCTGAAGAATCTGCGCCGACAAAGCGGTCTCGGCATCGTTTCTACTCATAGAATTTCAGAAAGGAGTAAACATGATTTTCAGTCTCAACCTCACGCTGCCGATCTGGCTTATGAAATTTGTCCTCGAAAGCTCTACGTTGATTTATGAAGACAGAGGCGACCCAGAGTTGTGGAAGAAGAAACTGTTTGGGGTAGCTGAAAACTGGATATTTTCCCTCATTGCCATATCTGCGCTTCTCGCTCTCGTCATGTTGCTCATTAAGGGAGTGATCAAGAAGGCCGCCAAAGGTGATCCCCAAAAAGAGATATGGCCGCTGTCGAAAACCCTCTCCTTCACGTTTACAGGCTTGCTACTCATCGTCTCCATCGCCGCACTCATTTACAACAGCAACGTGGAATATCAGAGCTTCATTGGTATGCCGGGGTTGGTTAAAGGCACCGTGTTCATATCTTGGAGTCTTTACCTCGTGTTGATGGCACTGTTTCATCTGCTTTTCTGGCGTAACGATTTTTATGCGGGAAAGCCCTGAAGGAGGAAGACGCACATGCAAAATGTTCTGGTTGCCATAGGCGGAAGCGGCACGAAAGTGGCCGAGGCGTTGGTTCGACTCCTTGCCATCGGATTCCCAACGCGCAAAGACCAGACAGATGAAGCTGATATTTTCACAAGTGTTGGAGATAGTCTCCTGATTTGGCGCGTCGATACCGATGCTGGAAACGGTGCTTCACACACATTGCAGCAGTGTGTGGAGCAATACAATCAAATGCAGAAGCACCTTAGCGCCGATGGAGCCTATCGCTGGGGCATGGAAGTCGACCCGAAGATACGCCATCTCAACCCCCTCCATCTGCCCAATGTGGATACGAAAACGGTCAAAAGCCTGCGCGGTTTGCTTGACTCCGGAGGGGTGGGCAAGGAGAGTTCGCGGCACCTGTTGGATGTTTTCTATGAGCCGAAGGAGCTGGATGTAAAGATTGATCGCGGCTTTTACCAGAAGCCTTTTATCGGGGCAGCGGTGATGGCTATATATGCGAACTCGCTGACCTTACCGAACTCACCCGGAGCGCAACAAGTTCAGCTCAATACCCTATCAATCGGCGCTCAAATTCGATTTTTTCTCTGCGGCAGTCTGCACGGCGGCACCGGAGCATCGGGAGTGCCTGTATTCGGTCGGTTTTTGAGAGAGCAAAAAAACCTGAATCCGAACCGTGCCTGGCGTATTGGTGCGTGCCTTCTAGCGCCTTACCTGCAGCCCTCCGAACCGCCAATAGATATCCCTCCGAGCCAGTTTGAAGTAACCGAATCGTTGGTCGAGGAGTTTGTCTCAGCATACGGGGAGAGACCTGCTTTCAGCGGCCTGAATTCAGAAGAAAAACGCGAACTAGTCAAGCAAATCCTTCGCGGCTTTTTCGCAAACCCCAAAGAGATGGAAGCTCGATTCCGACAGGGGTTGAAATATTTCTCTGATTATGCGGCGGGTTATTTCGATGATATTTACGTAGTCGGCAAATCTCATCCAGATATCCTGCCGCCAGAGCAATGGAGCAACGGCGGCAAGAATCAGAATAACCCGCTCAACTCCGCTGATGTAATTGCGGCGCTGCAAGCACTAGAATTTTTCACCGACGATGGTAATGGGCAACCGGGAGTCATCAAGGTTTCCAGGCTGTCAAAAAAACCCGACCAGCAGAAGCTGAACCTTCGGGATTTGCCTAGATACAAAATCGGTCAAACGTTCATCGACCCGGAGCGTGTTTTTCTGACCTCCGCCCTCTTGAGACATTTCTTGGTACAGATTATTCCGTGGGAATATCGCGTGAAAGGCTGGCCGGATTCGCTCAAGCATTTGAAGGAATTCTATGGCAACAATCCAACACGCAATCGGGAAGATAAAGAGGCCTACACGGAAGCCGCGCGGATTTTCTCAACCTTCCTTACCTCAGTGATTTCGCTGGCAGAGACCAAAGGGTGGGAGGGTACGGATGCTTCTCAACTGAGCGATTTTCTCTCGGATGACGCAGCGGTTTACAAGAAGCTGCGCATCAAGATGGAGCCGGGCTTTTTCAGCAAAGAGGCGAGTCAACCCGTAGAACTGGGCGCCTCGGCGATCAAAATATCGATTCAACAACTCGGTCAAATCTGGCCCAACACGAATGATGTACTTGACGGAGACGCCTTTACGCGCGGCGATTATTTGCGATTCCTGTGGTCACACATCTTCACCAAAGTACAAAAATAGCAACGCGCAAGTCAGTACAGAAGGAGACGGAAACAATGTCCGGCAACAATAACCTGAGCAACATTGCCTTGAATCCCGGCATACTCGATTCAAGTATCGCCCCTTCCAATGAACGTGAAACCACGTTCTTACGAATAGACGACATTCCCTCTATCGATTATGAGGCGAAATACTTTGAGACGATTCCGACCGTGTGGGCAAATGCCTACGCCTTTGAGCGTCTCCTCTATCAGGGCGACCCGTCTGCCCTTGAAGAATGGGGGTCCTTGTTTGCTCTACACTTCTTCGGGGTTATCGGAGCGGTCCGATTCCACTCCGAAACTCTCAATGAAATCTATGAACCCAGACTATGGGAGGCGGTAAGCGGCACTTATCCAAGAATCGGAACACAGCCCTTGAATCATCTTGATTTGCTCCGATCATCAGACGGAACCGTGGTCGGCGGAGGGTACGAAGAAACGATATTCTTCCCCTGTCGCAGTCGATCATGGGGAAGTAGCAAGTTGATGGAGCCGTTCATCGAAGGCAATCGGCTATCGTGGAAACGCTGTAGCGATACATTGCTTCAGGATGTGGTTCAGCGGCAGTCTCTCTATGACCATTTGCTGCGCATTGCCTATTATCGCGTGCAAGGCACCCTCCGCGAACGGCTCATAGAATTTTGTCGGAAGGCGGCGGTATTCAGAAATGTGACCGAGCGCAGGAGAAATCAGCTGGTTGATATCGTCAAAGACCCGCTTGATTGGAACATTGCCGTTGACCTCAGACCGGAAAGCCTTTTGAGATCTTATCCGTTGCGCAGAAAAAACGAAGCTGGCGGATACACCTATTATCTGGCTAAGGGTATGCCGGTACTGTCCTCATGGATGTTTTCTGCGCCGACTGGTAAGCCTACCCCCTTGCAGTATCATCAGGACCCTGACAAACACGGGATTATCGTTGAGTTAGCCAAAGGGCCGGAATGGTGTCCGCTCGCGCAATGTGATCAAGTCGTCTACCTAACATCCTTTTTCCTAAACACAGAACACGATCTCACCTATTTCTCGAAAATGCCGCAAAAAGAGGCGCGAATGCTTAGGCAATTTCACAAGCATCTGGTGAGAGAAGGCCGGGGACTGTTTGCCGACCTCAATGGAGGGGATAGTGCAATCTGCCTTGCTCCCATACGCAGCGAACTCCTGAAACAATTCCCCGAACTCCTGAAGACGCCCGAAGACCATATCGCGTCATCTCTGATAACCGGTGGCGACGGGGTCGAATCCGTCGAATGGACGTTCAAACTCAAGGGGGTAACTGACGAATCTCTGGAAGTGATTTGGCGCTCAAGACCGAATTACTCTAAAGACTTTTTCATCTCTGCGCTTTCGCTTTGGCCGCCACAGGTTTCTCCCGATTGGAATTTATATGTCATGCGTGGGCAAGGGCGGGACACGGAAGCGAGCAACTTTTGGCATTTGATTGACGAAAGCGGTGATCTCGGAAAATTTGAACTGCTCGGTCAGGACTCCTATGTAACGATTCTGCTTGCCAGCGACAAACCCAGTCGTCCCGCAGCCCTCTGTCTACGGGATAAGAAAAGCGCCGGTCAAGGAGAAAGTGGGATTCTCTTTCTGGCTGAAATACCTAACAAACAGATCGGCAACAATTATAACGCGATGTTCGCGGTAGACTTCGGGACAAGCAATACCTGTCTCGCTTACAAATACTCCGGCGATGGAGCGCGATCTCAAACCGACAAATTGGTGCGCTTCAGCCTGACCCCGCTAGCCATCTGGGAAATGGGACAACGCCCCGACCTTCCCGGTTTCATGCCAATAGCTTGGGGTGGTGAAAAAGGATTCTTCCCTACTGCACTGCTGGCGCGAACGGATTTCACATCGCCTGACCCCAAGCAGATTAAACCAGAGCATTTGTTCAATGTTGATATTCCGACGCTTCACTCGAAGGAAATGGTAGATGCCTGGGCGCGCGGCGTCTTCAAAGATTGGACTACGCACGCAGAATCAGAATTGAAGTGGAATCACGGGCAAAACGAACCGTGGCGCTCGCTCTTTCTGAGCTTGACGCTTCTGTACGGGCAGGCAGAACTATTCTTCAAGGAGGGCCTGGTCGTTGACAATTATGTCTGCACCTACCCACTGTCTTTCACTCACAGACAACGAGAAGGTTTTCATGATACGACGAAATCTGTCATTAGAAACGTGCGCTCCCTTTGTTACAGCCAGCGCTTCAATCCGCAGGAATTCAAGTATCACGATTCCGTTAATGAAAGTATCGCCGTAGCGGCTTTTATTGATGCCAATCCGCAGAGTACTGCCCTTGATATCTTCATGGATGTCGGCGGCGGCACTACAGATATTGCCGTACGCTATCGAGAAGATTTTCTGGTTCTCGACAGCCTACGACTTGCGGGCAGAACATTTTTCAGATTCTCGGAGCGGAATTATGAAGCTGCGTCTCTGCCGGGTAGTAGTGAGTTCAAGAAGTACTTGTACATGTTGCTGACAGAAACGAAGGCGATCGGGCCGGAATGGGATCGGGACGCGCTCGGCAATTTTGATCTGGCGACGCAATACTCCGTTTCGATCAATAAAGTGAGTGATAGTCATATTGAGAGTATTGAGGGAAGAATTCTTGATCAAAAGATGGGAGATCGATCATTCCAACGGTACCGCTCCCAACTTTTCTTCCGCCATTTACTTACATACGCGCTAATTCAAGGGTGTGCGGCGGCCATAAGCATCGGCAAAACACTCGACGCAAAAAATCAGGATTTGCTGTCTGATGGTTTCCATCTGATTTTGGGAGGCAATGCATGGGGCCTGCTCATGTTTGCCGAGTTTCAGCGCTCCAGAGAGGACTTGCGGGGACAAGCGAACAAGATTCTCACCGCTCTCAAGGAGATTCTGGCCAATCACCTTACAGAGGCAGACAAACCCCGGATAGAAAAGTTAAACGTGACCAGACTTGATTTGCTCAACGAGGAGCATCTGGCTGCCGCAAAGACGGCTGCCGCGCTTGGGGCACTCAAAGTCGCCGGGTCACCCGCGAAAGTCGCGAGCAACCTAGCTTCCTACACAGGAATGAATATCAATCATATGAAGATCAATATGATTGATAAGCCCCTTCAAATTACGTGGAATGAGCGTTGGAGTCTGAAAAGGATGAATGAACTGACTGGCCTGGACGTCGAGATACTCAATCATCTAGCGATCACGGAACCCATCAGTATGCGCGAGCCTTTCGACCCCTTGCTCTCGCTCTTTTCCCGATTGGGAAACCCTGCACAACCATCCGTTGATCCATTGCCCGGAGATGAATGGGAACGGATCAATGCGGCGATAATCAAAGGGGAGGATTATTTAGATCAGGGCAGACTGAAATACTCGCCCCTACAGCTCTTACTCACGCGAATCCTTTATCCAGAAAAAGAGATTCACGCCCGGTTGGAGAAACTGGCTGAAGTTACAGGTCATGGTAAGCGCAAGGGCTGAAATATTTACTCGTTGGAGAAACAGGATGAAGCGATTGATAAAGCAGTCTCCTTCTATAGGCATCTTTTTCCTGCTCCTGATGATGAGCCAAGCAGCCAACGTGAAAGAGAAAAAGGCTAAAAAGGACTCCACCGAACCTGCTTCCTCTCCTGCCGTGACCGAGAAATTCTTGTCTATAGAAAAACAGGCAGAAGAACAAGCGAACACGATCAACAGGCTAAGCAAGGAGGTCGAGCAACTCAAAAAGCAGGTTGAGTCTGCTAATAAAGGAATCATTCCGCGTTTCCAGAATAACTGGGACATCCTGATGGCGGCGGCAGCCTTTGGGCTGTTGATGGGGCTGGCCCTTAACCTCATTCTGCCTCGGAAATTTTGGAAACTCCTAGAAAAGGAGTATCCAATCCCCCCCCCCTCAGCACCCAACGAGTTTCGCTTCATCAAACTGGAAAACGGTTTGCAAGAGTTGGAAAAGAGTGTGGGAATAATCTATGAAAAGTTGCGTTCTTTTCCACCATTACAGACAGGCGGAGAGGAAGCGAAGGAGTCAGCCAATGAGTCGGCCGATGTTTCAGGTCAAGAAACGTCGAATGAACAAACCGACCTCAACCGAGACGAGTATCTCTATCCGACAACCAGCAAGGAGGCTTCCGCACTCACGAAGATCGGCACACTTTCGCCCAGCAACTACAAGGAAGCCGTCACCGCAGTAGCCTCTGTCAGTAAAATATCCTCAGCACAGCCGGATTATCGCTTCCCCGGTAAACTCGTCGAAACGAATCAGGGACGCTTTCTCATCATCTCTATTGCAGATGGTTCTGCCAAACAACACCTGACTCTTCCGGCGTGGGACCACATGGGTGGAGCAGACGAATTTGACTACTACAAGGATTTTTTTGAGTGTGATCGCCCACTGGGAGGAACCATTTTTGTGGTTCGGCCAGCTACCGTGCACGAGGATGAGCAGCAGGGCATATGGACATTAAGTTCGCCCGGCAAACTCGAAATCAGACGCTGATGTGTGGCGTTCAGCAGGGCGCGTAAAGGTTTCTATATGGAGGAAAAAAAGGGGGGAAAACGAACGGTTTCGCGGTCTCTTACCTGCTTGTTGATAGCAACATTCTTTTCTTTCTCGACGCTAACGCTGGTTCGCAGGCAGGGCATCACTCAACTTGTCGTTAGGCAAAGAAGCAGCAGAAGCGAAAAAGGGAATCCGGGGTTTGATAAATTGAAGCAAGCAACGGACAGGTTGAAAAAAGAGCTTCCCGCCTATTTTCCACACCAGCCCGAAGCAGTAGCCGTTTCACAATTTGTAGCCTTTCTGGAGAGTCAGGCGCTTCCGGATGCTCCTGACGGGCGGCTGGAAACCTATTTAACAATCATCATCGCCGCCATCCTTTTTTTGCTTTCAGTAAGCGCAGCTCTTTTGTGGTTCCTATCCAGCAATAACCGGAGCGCGCAGCCGCGACGGAAAGAAGATATGAGAGGAGAACGGCGTGATTCGCTTCATCCCTTAGAAGCTGCTCCTAGATGGTCGAAAGAGAACGATCTGGCGCCTGAAAACGGCCTGCTGGGAGTCCTTCCCGCAGATACAACGGTTTCGTCGGCGAATGAAAATCGCAGTTCATATGATCAGGCTTCATCGCTTTCGGGCAAGCAACCGTCAATTTATCATAACTCCAGCGGGATTGATGCCAAGCTGATTGAGGTAAATGCCGGACAGGTTGATTTGCCGCCTCCGGTAATTGTTGATCGTTCTGAATTTGAAACTACAGTCAAAGCCATTACCCAGAATCTCGAAAAATTATCGGCAGAGGTACAGGCAAGAAAACTCGGCGAAGAAAGAAATTCGTCGGCAGAGATTCGTTTGTTTTGTATACGTCACAAACTTGGATTCCGCCTTCCGCGCGGTAACCGTCGAATCGTCTGTCCATTGGGATTTCACTTCCTCGGCAGGGAATGGCCTTATGAAGGTACGTGGTTTTATTGCTGTGACTGTCAACGTTTCTGGCCGTATGCACAGGCCTCAGAGCTTCCCCCTAACGCCTGCCCATGCTGCGACCGGCGATTCGTTAGAGGTTATTTATGCGACCGGTGCCACGTTTTAAGTATGGAATCCGATACATTAGTGAGAGACAGGAAATATACCATCACGGAAAAAGGCGTTTCGCCCTACTGTCCAGGCTGCCTGATGCAGCCATTAAACCGACTAGGCTTGCATCAGTGTTTGTTGCTGAAAGCGGGATTCTCCACAGCGCGGCAAGAATGTCTTCTATGCAAAGCAGCCGTAGCAGCTCCTAGCTGAAGCAGGCTTGAGAGAAAAAAGGAAGTTGAGACCTGCAAATCGCCTGAACTCGCATACGAGTCCGATGCAGCGCAGCTACCCAGCGCACTCGCTCAGAGGTTCCGAGAAGCGCGCGATACAGCACGGGAAGAGTCATCGGAAGAGACATTACGCATCACTCCGTAACAGAAAGGCACTAGGCTTATGAAGGTGTTGATATTGCAGATCACCTCATTCTTCTATTTTGTTGCGTCGGTTCCGGCAGTCACATTTTCCACGCCAATCATTAGTTTGCTACTCAATGGTGAACCGGCTGCGTGCCCAATGATTTCCATTCAGGGCGGCTCCTTTTTCAATTGGCACAGCCAGAGTCTAACGCGCAGTCAGACACCTGTAAAAAGGGAACAACTTTCAGAGGAAGACCTCAAAAAGCTCCAGCAAATGCAGCGTGATGAGGATCCAGATAGACCAAGCGGAGAGGCTGAAAAGCAAGCTCCAGAGCGACAGCATAAGCAAAAGCAGAAAAAAGAACCGGTGGTCACGAATACAAACCGTAACGGAGGGCGGTACGAACCCAATAAAAATCCGCCACCGCCGCCCTCACTACCGCCCCCTGCTGCTGTGCCGCCTACTCGCGCGTCCCGATCAATCAGCTATGTGATCAGCCTCTTTTTATTCATCGGCGTTGGCCTAATCGCTCTGACTTGGATGGGAAAGAAAATTTACGATGCCATTCGCAAGAGGTAAGAAGCTCGACTTGCCTTACGACTACCGATTCACATGCTCGAAAAAATAATTGCCAGGAGGATTCGAAATGCAAGACAGGTCTAAACACATTCAACCAATGGGTACTTCTACATGGTTTAGGTTCATGCTCGTTTTGTTACTAACTTCTCTGCTCACTTTTCCAGCAACCAGCACGCCTGAAAGCCGCAAAAAAAAAGGGACCGTGCAGCCAGAGCCGAAGGCCGTCTTAGCGGGCGGACAGCTGTCAACCTCTCAACGGTGTCTGCATGGCGGAGTTGAGATTGGAGCCAGTGGCGTAAAAGCGGTCGCTATCCGTGTCATAACGGTTGATGAAGGCTATGAGGCTGACGAGATTTATTCTCCCAAAGTTGCAAATACCTATGTGATGCAAGGGGTCGAAAAAACGAATCGCCTGTCTCCGGAACCCATAAAAGATACAGCACTGGCTGTCGATAGTTTTTGCCGACAAATGATCGAAAAGGGGGTTCCTAGCGATCAGATTTATGTGGTCGGCAGTAGCGGACTCCGAGCAAACAATCTGGCTGATCTAGCTCATGAAGTGAAAGAGATTGCGGGCCGGGAGATGACCTTTTTGAATGTCAACGATGAAGTCGCCTTCACCATTTCTGGAGCCGTTCCCAAGTACACGAGAGATTATTCTGGCAAGGGGAAATATCGCAAAGTAAGAAGACGGGACAACAGAGGACGATCTATCCTACTTGATATTGGTAGCGGGAATACAAAAGGGGGCTACCAAGAACGATCCTCTCCCACTGGTGCCGTTGACTATCGAATCATCACCTTTGGTATCCCCTTCGGAACCAAAACTCTGGCCGATAAGGTCAGCGGAGCGTTAGCAACAGGTGTCACTGACTTTGTCTTTGCAGCAAAAGCTCAAGAGGTCGGGCAAGAGGTGATCAGTCAGCCCCTCGCCATCGAACTAGAAAGAAAACCCGCGCTTGTGAACCGTCCACGCGTATACCTGACCGGCGGCATCGTATGGGCTTTGGCTACTCTTATGCACCCGCAAAACCGATCTCCATATGTCACATTGACGGCAACCGATATTGATCGATTCTACAACGAAGCCTTGAGGGACCCGCAAAAGCTCTTAAATCCAGATTTATCAAGGTTGGATGCAGAAACTCGTGAGAAAGCTGATAGTGACATCAATGCCATACGAAGCACGTTCTCAACAAGACAACTACTTGCTGGAGCGGAAATACTAAAAACCTTGTCTAGTAATTTTCGGTTTGCAGACCCGCAAAAAGCTTTGCGGTTTGTCCGTAAGGGCTACATCGCTTGGATTCTGCGCTATGTCAATCTCAAATCTCGTGCGACAGAAGAAGTGTGTCCCTGATGTTGTGCCAACCTTAGGCTCCTCTTTGGGTAACGATACGCGCGGACGATTAGAGGCAAGGGCAGTCACAACTTTGGTCACACATTGTTATGACTATGAGCGAACGCGAGTGAACAAGCCGTGAACGGCTATGACGCGAATTGTTGTAAATGTTTTGCAATGGCGTTCGGGCCTGTGCGCTCACGTTCATGAAAAATGCCTCTTAATCTGCGGGTCGTTAGTTCGAGCCCAACACGGCTCATTTCCCCGCCGCTTCTTATCATGGTTGCTTACTCATGGCTGCCTGCGCGGCTCCTATCAGGGCTCAAGCCTTCTTAATGCCAGCCTGTCGGTCAAAGCCTGAACCTGCCTAAACAGACATCCACGATAACCGCGAAGCCCGTACAGATTTGCACCGCAGTATTCTGACAACGGTTAACCGTTGCCGTTCCTCCCCGCTGGTTGCGCGCCTTCTTGCCCTCCCCAAATGGGCGATTAACCCGCTGCTTTTGGAAATTTTAATCCCTTTTCCTTTTACTAGAAGCGTAGATGCTATTGAAGCCTGAAAGTCTGTTGATGTGGCAAGGATGCTGATTCAACCAAACGACCTGCAAAGAGCAAAACGAGTGTCATCAGTCAACACCATGCGCCAAATTAGAACCCTTTCCGAACTAAAGGAGTCTTTCTCATGAGATTATTCGCAATGCCCTCACCGATCTTTTCGATGCCGTTTCTACGATCATTTACCCAAGCGGGAGCCGTTCGATATCTTCTCCTTATTTTGGCATTTTGTTGCACAATGATTTTTGTCGCGCCGACCGAGGCTCGCGCGGCGAATGTGTGCGTGAATACGAATAACTGTACCCAGAACTCGAACACCTTCGGCGCTTTCACGATTGAGTTCGTCAGTGTGACCTGTAACGGAAGCACTTCAACTTGGACTTATCGCATCAAGAAAAACAGTGGCGGCCCGGCTTTGAGCCATCTGGTGATCGGCATTTGCGAGGACATCATCAGTAATCCCTTAGTCAATCCCGGCACGCAGGTGGTGTTTACCAACGACGACCCGACCACAGGCGTTCACGGCATTAAGTTTGACTCCGGCAGCGCGCTGGTTTCGCAATTGGGAAGCGTGCCGCTCGGCACCTTTGTCAACTTCAGCTTCACTCTCAATACCACTGACCTCACGGTTGGGCCGGTCTTCAGCGCCACCAAAGCGGGCGGCAACATTGGCAACAATACCATCTGCGGCCCGGCCTGTCCGCAAGCTCCGACACCTGTAGAGATGATCTCGTTTGGCGCGACGAAATATCAAAGCAACGAGGCGGTCATTACCTGGAAAACCGCCAACGACGTTAACAATTTGGGCTATCACCTCTATCGTCAGCAAGGCGGCAAACGCATACGCATTACCCAAGAGGTGATTGCCGGAACCGCCTTGTTGACCGGAACCGGAGTCACCTTAGCAGCCGGAAGATCGTATTCGTGGAAGGACAAGCTGCCGAAAGGGAAAAAAGCCGTACAGTATTGGATTGAAGAGCTTGACCTCAGCGGACAGCGCACCTTCTATGGCCCAATTCTTCCCGAATCCGCCGTCGGTGAGATGCCTGACACGGGCAAAGCTCCCATCCTGCTGAGCCAGTTGAACGAAGTTGCCAGCGAATCGCAAACCGCAGGATATACGGTTGAAACCGCTCAACAGCGGGCAACGATGCCGGAAATCAGCATCGCCAACCGCGATCTTTCGACCGATCTCGCAGCCCTGCCAGCCGCCAAGTTGAAGATCAAACAGACAGGTTGGTACAGCGTCTCTCAGGCCGAATTGGTCGCCGCCGGATTCGATGCTTCGGTGAATCCGCGCAACCTGCAACTCTTTGTCGACGGCAAACAAGTCTCGATTCGCGTGACCGGCGAGCAAGACGGCACCTTCGATACGGCAGATGCGGTGGAGTTTTACGGCCTCGGTTTGGATAGCCCGTATACCGGGAGTCACGTCTACTGGCTGGTTGCGGGAGGACAGGCTGGAGCGCGCATCAACAATGTGCGCAATGCCAGTTTGCGGGCTCCGGCCACGAGCTTCCAGCAGGTCGTCACGCGCAAAGATCGCATCATCTATTTTGCCGCTTTATTGAATGGCGAGACGAGCAACTTCTTCGGCAGTGTGGTGACCAACGCGGCGATTGATCAACTCCTGCCGGTGCACTCTCCGTCTGCCAACAGCAGCGCTACCTTAGACATCTCGCTGCAAGGCGCTTCGCTCGGAGAGCATCAAGTTCGCGTTCTCCTCAATGGCACAGAGATCGGCACTGTCTCGTTTACCGGACAGAGTAAAGGCAGCGGGAAACTCGACGTGCCGCAGGGTTTGTTGAAAGAGGGTGATAATGTCATCAATCTGGTATCGCTTCTTGGCAGCAGCGACATCACATTGGTTGATTATCTGCGGCTCTATTATGAACAGCGGTTTCACACCAATACCGATAGCCTCTTCTTTTCATTGAGCGGCGGCCAGCGCGCTGATATCGGCGGCTTTACGGCGAAAAGTATCCGCGTCATGGACGTTACCAACCCGGATGCCGTGCAGGAAATTTCAGCCCGCCTATTTGGCACAACCGTCAGCGTATCGTTAAATGGTTCCAGTCAACGCCAACTGCTGGCCTTCAGTGAACGAGCGGTGCAAACCGTTGCCGGAATCGAACTCAATCAGCCATCGAACTGGCGCTCGGCTGACCGAACAGCCGATCTGGTCATCATCAGCCATGCGCAGATGGCGGATGCCGTCGCGCCGTTGGTCGCCCTGCGACAGAGCGAAGGAATGGCGGTGGCGGTTGTAGATGTCGAAGATATCTACGACGAGTTCAATAATGGCCACAAATCTCCGCAAGCGATTAAGAGCTTCCTCGCTTACACGCGCGCCTATTGGCAAAAGGCTCCGGCTTTCGTCTTGCTCGTCGGCGACGCTACCTTTGATCCGCGCAACTACCTCGGCGGCATTGATGACGATTTTGTGCCCTCTAAGCTGATTGACACACAGTTTTTGGAGACGGTGAGCGATGAATGGTTCGTTGATTTACAAGATGACGGCCATTCGCAGATGGCCATCGGTCGCTTGCCTGTGCGTTCGGCTGCGGAAGCAGCAACGGTGATCGGCAAAATCGTTAGCTCCGAGCAGGCCATTTCGACAGTCCCGCCGCGCAATCTCTTCATCGCAGACCGCAATGACGGCATCAATTTTGAAGAGCACATTGCCAGTTTGAAGGCGCTGCTGCCGCCCTCAGTAGAGATAAACGAAGTCTATAGAAGCCAAATGGATGATGCGACAGCCAAAGCCGCCGTGCTCAACTATGTCAATGCTGGACAGAGGCTGGTGACCTATAGCGGACACGGCTCGGTGACGTTGTGGAATGGCAACCTGCTCACGACCAACGATGTGAGAACCTTGACCAATCATCCGAATCTGCCGGTCTTTATGATGATGAACTGCCTCAACGGTTTCTTCCAATCTGATCAAGACAGCCTTGCCGAAGCCCTTCTGAAAGCTCCGCAAGGCGGCGCAGCAGCGGTCTGGGCATCTTCTGCCTTAACCTTTCCTCAGGCACAGGTGTGGATGAGCCAAGAGTTTTATCGTCAAGTCCTTAGCGGCTCGGCCTTACGACTCGGCGAAGCTATCCAACGTGCCAAAGCTGGCTTGCCCGATGCTGACGTGCGGAACTCGTGGGTGCTCTTTGGTGATCCGACGATGCGCTTGAGACTCGAAAGGTAGGAAGCCTGCGCCCGAATCGGGCGTTCATTCGCAAGACAAGCTGTCAAACCGGCGCGGCGAGCTTACCATCAAGCTCGCCGCGCCGTCGGTTTGAGAGCCGCTCTCTTCGCTGCGAACCATCCCCTCTTGTCGAAAGCGTTTGTGATCTTCGCTGCCCTGCTTGTAGACTCCTTTTCCGCACCCATCGCCAACCGATGTCGTCATGAAGGATGACGATCACAACACAACCGAACAACCGACCTCCGTACTGCCCGCTCGTCCGGCAACGAAAAACTGGTGGGAGCGGCTTGGCGTCGCGGGATTTCTCTTCTTTACTCATCAAGGGATTGCTCTGGCTCATCATCCCTGCCCTCCTCATCAAAGGCTGTGTCACCTTCTCATAAGTTTGCTGCCTGCGACGCCTGATGGCTTCCCCTTTCGATGGTTCTGCGCCAACCACCGCCCGCGATGATCTGCGTTTGCCCGCCCCTCATCGGGTCATACCTGCTTGGGAAGTGAGACTCATCGGCCTTTTCATTGATGGGCGCGAAGGTTTGTGTTAGATACTCGACGCGACATCAACTCCACAGGGGAAACTATGGTTCAGGTTATGACTTCAGGGAAACGCGCCCTCTCCGTGTTGCTCGTCTCGGCTTTGCTGACGCTCACCTCTTCAGCGCTTGCGCAAACGCCTGCGATCACCTCTTCATCTCCGGCCAATGATGTGGCGCTCGAACGCCTCGCACAGGAAATTGCGCGCCTCTCAAAGGTCGGCGGCGGCACTGTCGGAGCAACGGCGATTCATATCGAAACTGGTCGCCGCGTCTCGCTCAATGGCAAAGACCGCTTTCCGATGGCCAGCTCGGTCAAAGTACCCATCGCCGCGCAACTGCTCACCCGCGTAGATCGCGGCGAGGTGCGGCTTGATGAGATGATCGCGGTCGAAGCCAAAGATTTGCACCCCGGCAGCGGCACCCTCTCGGAATTGTTCAACAAACCCGGCGTCGCGCTCTCGGTTCGCAACCTGCTCGAATTGATGCTCCTCATCAGCGACAACAGTGCAACCGACATCATCCTCAACAAATCGGGCGGCGGTGAACTCGTAACCCAACGCATGAAAGAACTGGGCAGCGACGGCATCAGCGTCAACCGTTCGACTGCGCGGTTGATCTCCGACTGGATCGGCGTGACCGATCTGCCGCCGGAGGGTGAGTGGTCGCTCGATCTCTTTGAAAAGAAGTATCAAGCCGTAAAACCGGAAGACCGCCAAGCGGCTGCCAAACGCTTCGATACAGACCCGCGTGACACGGCGACGCCCGACGCGATGGCCGATCTGCTGGTGCGCATCCATCGTAAAGACTTTCTCAAAAAAGATACGGCGGAGCTCTTGCTCGACATCCTGCGGCGCTGTCAAACCGGCGCGGCGCGACTGAAAGGCTTGTTGCCTGACGGCACGGAAGTGGCGCACAAAACCGGAACCATTGGCGGCACAACTAACGATGTCGGCATCATTGCTTTGCCTGATGGCACCCACGTAGCGATTGCCGTATTCGTCAAAGCCTCCGAAAAGGAGATTCCTGCGCGCGAGCGTGCCATTGCCGAAATCGCTCGCGCCGTTCACGACTTCTTTCTATTTCAACCGCGCTAACCGTTTCTTGAGTTGAGCGCGTCCGGCGAGTTATCAGCGATAGGCGAATGGTACCTGCGACCGCCCGCCTCGCAAAACTCAAGCGCCCGACTTGCCGGAAGGAGGAGAGCCCATGTCAGAACTCCACCGCACCTTCACGTTCCGCGACCTCACCTTGCTTGTGGTCGGCTCCGTCATCGGTTCCGGCATCTTCGTCTCGCCGGGTTCGGTTCTCCGCGAAGTAGACAATGGCATCGCCCCTGCCTTGCTGGTTTGGTTAGTCGGCGGCGTGCTCTCCTTGCTCGGCGCTTTGACCTATGGCGAGTTAAGCGCGATGCATCCGAAAGCCGGTGGGCTGTACGTTTATATCCGCGACTGCTTCGGGCGCTTTCCAGCTTTTATGTTCGGGTGGACGCTGTTTTTCGTCATCAGCAGCGGCACGATTGCCACGCTCGCTGTTGCTTTCAGCAATTATCTGGGCGCGATTGTGCCGCTCAGCCCGGTGCTTGCCAAAGTCATTTCCGTATTGGTCATTGTGACGCTGCTGGCGATCAACTTTCGCAGCACGCGCGGCAGCGCCGATATGCAGAATTGGACGACGCTCATCAAAGTTCTGGCCATTCTTCTCATGAGCATCCTCTTTCTGATTCTCGGCAATGGCTTTGCCAAAGCCGACAATCAGATGTGGCCGCCGCAGACCGGCATGGGGATGGCCACCGGATTCGGCACAGCGATGATTAGCGTATTGTGGGCTTATGAAGGTTGGCAATATACGACTTACAGCGCAGGCGAAACCATTGACGCGCAGCGTACCTTTCCGCGCGCTTTTCTGATCGGCATGGCAATTTTGATCTTCGTCTACCTGCTGGCTAACGTCGCCTATCTGGCAGCGATTGGCGCAACCGAGGTTGCCAATACCAATAGCGTCGCTGCTGATTCGATGACCGCATTGTTGGGGCCAACCGCCGCAACGGTGATTACCATCCCGATTTTGATTTCGATCTTCAGCGCCGCAAACAGCACCATTCTGACTGCGCCGCGTGTGTTTTACGCTATGGCGCAAGACGGCCTCTTCTTTCGCAAACTCGCCGAAGTGCATCCGCGATATGGCACCCCGGCGCTGGCCATTCTGGTTTCGTCCGTGTGGGCGATGGGGTTGGCCATCACCGGAACCTTTGAGCAATTGCTGACCTATGTGGTCTTCATCGGCTGGATTTTTTATGCGCTTGCTGCGGCTTGTGTCTTCGTCTATCGTCAGCGTGTCAGCGACGCCGACCGCCCCTACAAGACGCCGGGCTATCCGCTCACGCCGATTCTATTCATCCTTGCGGCAGCCGCGATTGTCGTCAACACCATCGTTACACAGCCCGTTCAAGCGGCCATCGGACTCGGTATCGTCTTGATCGGCGCACCGGCTTATCTGATCTGGCGGGCGGGCGGCGCTGCCCGCTCATCATAAGAGCAGGCACGTTATTAACGACCCATCATATTCCACCAACCTTCGAACGGCTGCGCCGTACGGGCACTTCTGCGACCAACCGATGACTCACTTTGAGCGAAGCGATCCATCTGCCTCTCTCCTGATTCGTACAGAATTCACCGTCTCAACAAATCCAAGAATGAAGCACGGCGCGTAATACCAGCGTGACAGCAGAAGCCCTTAACGGCTGGTATCTCCCGGCAGGTGATGATCTGTGGGAGCCTTTGCGCTCCGCGCCTGCTGTCCGCGCCAGTGAACAGCTTACGGATTGAGTAAAACAGTTTGAACGAATTTCGTTTCATTGCTACAATCGCAGCCGCCTTTGTAGGCCGTTTTATTGGGGGATTATCAAACCATCCGGCTGCATTCTGGCCGGGTTTACGCTTCTCTGAAGCCTGTACGTACATCATCTACAAGCACGGGGTTCGCGCCGAGGCCAACCGGCGCGCGCGGGTGTTTTGTACTTTGTGAAGGAAGAAAGGAATAAGCATATGCGGAAAACTTTGATCGCTCTGACCATCGCCCTGACCATTCTCTGCGGTTCGCTCGCCGCGACTTCAACCTTTGCTCAAATGGCTTCTGACAAGATGAAGTCAGATGAGAAGATGAAGAAAGAGACTTCGCTCTATCATCGCCTCGGCAAAAAGAAAGGCATTGAGAAAGTTCTCGATGACTTTCTCGCCAACGTGGTTGCCGATAACCGCATCAACAAATTTTTTGCCGATACCATTAAAGACCCCAAACGCGTCAAGGCGTTGAAGGATAAACTCTACAGCCAGATTTGCGAAGCCTCCGGCGGCGGCTGCAAATATAAAGGTCTCGATATGGTGACGGCGCACAAAGGCATGAACATTTCGGATGGCGACTTCGGCGCGTTGGTCGAAGACCTCATCAAAGCTCTCGACAAAAACGGCGTCGGCGAAAAAGAGAAGAACGAACTGCTTGGCGCTCTCGGCGGCATGAAAGGCCAGATTGTCGGCAAATAACTACCGATGATTGGTAGCAACCATCGGTGACTGGGAACACGGAGCCAGTGACAGCCTTTCGGTCAGGTCGTTTTCGCCGATCCGCTGTCAGGTGCGCCCGGTCACCGATCATTTGACTTTTCCCGGCCCCCACAATGCGCGTCCCGGTTTCGCATTGGTATGCTCCCCGTCTTTGAGGACGTGCGCGCCATTGACGAAGACGTGTTGCATACCGACGGCGTACTGATGCGGGTTTTCAAAAGTGGCGCGGTCGGCAATCGTTTTCGGATCGAAGACGACGACATCGGCATAGTACCCTTTCTTGAGAAAGCCGCGTCGGTCTAATCCGAGATTGGTCGCCGGTAATCCGGTCAGCCGCCGAATCGCTTCGCTCAGCGAAATGACCTTCTCTTCGCGCACATACTTGCCCAGCAATCGCGCGAAGTTTCCATAGGCGCGCGGGTGGGTGCTCGACTTGGTGAAGGGTTCTTCCGTCGCCAGCGAACCGGCATCCGAACCGAGCGAAACCCACGGGCGACGAAGCTGCTTCTTGATATTCTCTTCATCCATCATGAAATAGACCGTGCCGACGCGTGAACGGTCTTCCAACACCAAATCCATAATCGTTTCGGCGGGGTCTGTGCCGCGCATCTTCGCCACTTCGGCAAGCGTCTTGCCGGTCAACGGTTTCAGCTTCTGCGATTTGAATTCGACGAGCAGGACGCGCTCCGGCGAGCCTGCCGATAAGAAGAGATTTTCCCATTTGTCGGTCGGCGTTAGGATTTCGGCGTGAATCTTTTTGCGCGTTTCGGAGTCTTGCAAGCGTTTGAAGAGAGCCTCATAACCGCCGTCTAAGACCCAAGGCGGCATCGCCGCGTCGAGTCCGGTTGCGCCTGCCGGATAGAGATACATATCGGCGGTGATCTTCATGCCTTTGCGTCGAGCCGCTTCGACCAAAGCGATGACTTTATCCATCTTCGCCCAGTTGGCTTTGCCTGCCGCTTTGAGGTGATAGATTTCGGCGGGGATATTGGCTTCGCGGCTGATGCGCAGCAGTTCTTCGACCGCTTCAATCAAGCGATTGCCCTCGCTGCGCATGTGAGAGATGTATTTGCCCTGATACCGCGAAGCCACTTTACACAACTCGATCAACTCTTCGGTCGAGGCGTAAAACGCGGGCGCGTAAATGAGCGACGTGCCGATGCCGAGCGCTCCCGCCTTCATCTCTTGCTCGACCAGTTGGCGCATCTGTTCCAGTTGTTCGGGCGTAGCTTTTTTGTCTTCCAATCCGACGACGTATTCCCGAATCGTCGTCGCTCCAATGTAAGAGGCGACATTTTGCGAAACGCCGCGCTTTTCGAGAAAGAGGAGATAGTCGGCCAGCGATGTCCAGGGAATGTCATATTTGATGTCGCCTTGCCCTTCAATCCGCCGCTTCCGCATCTCTTCATTGAGCGGCCCCATCGAATCGCCTTCGCCGAAAATCTGCGTCGTCACGCCTTGTTTGATTTCACCCATCGAACGCCCATCAACGATGAGAGAATCAACCGACCAGGACAGCATATTGATGAAGCCGGGGGCGACGGCCAGTCCTCGCGCATCAATTTCGATCTTCGCGGGCGCTCCTTTGGCGACGCCAATGAAGACGATCTTGTCATCTTTGATGACGACATCGGCGTAACGTCCCGGCCTGCCCGTGCCGTCATAGAGCATGCCGCCGCGAATGATGACATCATAGACTGGCGTAACCTGCGGCTGCCCGCTTACCAGTGGCGGCAACACTACGATCAACAACATCACAAGCCAGCAAAGCCATCGCCTTCGGTTGAATTTCTGCATCGCATTCTCTCCTTATCGTTCTTCGCGCAAGGTCAACTCTTTGAGCACCCATTCATCGGGGTCAAGCAGGAAGCGCGCCGGTCGGGTTGCCTGTTTGAAGGTGAAGGTCTGCTCGCGCTCGCTCACCTCAACCACCTCGCGCCGCGACTCGCCGCCTGCGTCAATCGTAACCTGTAGCGGCATGCGAAAGATCGCGCCGTTCTGTCTCTGCTGGACGTGCAACCGCACCTCTTTGGCGGCGGCGTCCCACCGCCACGTCGCATCATAAACCGGATAGCCCGCTTCGAATATCCACTCTTTGAAAAACCAGTCGAGCGAACGCCCCGCCTGAACCTCCATCACTTGTTGCAAATCTCCAGTCAAGGCATTGCCGTCACGAAAGCGGCGATAGTACTCGCGGATGCCTGCGAAGAATTTTTCATCGCCCATCACGCCGCGCAGCATATGTAGCACCCACGCGCCTTTCTGATAGTTGTTGGCGTTGAGCAAAGCGAAGAGGTCTTTGACTTGCGGGTCATGAATCGGGCGCGGGTTAGTGCGCTGCGCTTCGATGACGCGGGTTTTGTTCTCTTGCATCAAGGCGAAAAATTTCTCGCGCCCGTCGGCGTACTCGAAAAACAGGTCGCCGAAATACGACGCGAAGCCTTCACTGAGCCACAAATGATGCCAATCGGCTTCGGTCACCGAATCGCCGAACCATTGATGAGCGATTTCGTGCGCCACCGTCCTTTCCAACTTGCCGCTGCCATTGATGGCTCGTTCATCAAAGAAGATGGCGCTCGAATTCTCCATGCCGCCGAAGCGCGTCGAAGACTGTACGAGCGCGAGTTTCTCATACGGATAAGCGCCGATCAGTTGGGTGTAATAGTCGAGCATCTTCACAGCGCGACCGTAATCCTTCACGCCGTTGTCGCGATCTTTCGGGTAGAGGTAGTAAGAGACCGGCACGCAACCCGACGCGCCGACTTGCAGTATGGAAAACTGCGCTGCGCCGACCACCATGCAATAGGTCGGTATTGGCGTTGCTTCGCGCCAGTGCGAGAGCTTCATACCGTTTTGCTGATTGGTCGTCTCTACCAATGACCCGTTAGCGATGACATCATAGCGTTCCGGCGCGGTGATAAAGAATTCAACCGTCGCTTTGTCATAGGGGTGGTCAATGGCCGGGAACCAGTAGCGCGCGCGATTCGGCCAGTTGTCGGCAAAGAAGGCGCGGTCGCCAAACTTATTCTGCTTGATGAAAAGCCCGTCTTGGGGCCTGCCATGATAGCGAATCTTGAGTTCGAAGCGGGCATCTTTTTTGTAGAGATTTTGCAGGCTGATGCGGACGCGCTCGGCGCTATGCGTGAACCGAGCAGGTTGATCGTTTTCCTTGACCGCGTCAATCCTCAGCCCCGCCAGATCGAGCGTGAGGCTACTGACCCCGTCGCTTTCCGCTTCGAATAGGATTGCGGCTTCGCCCGCAATCTCATCCGTCTGATCGTTCAATTCGAGGTGCAGCCGGTAATGAATCGCGTCAAGGGCAGAAGCGCGTGGATAACCGTCTTGCGAAAACGCCGATGGAATACAGAGTAAAACCGCCAGCGCCGCCAACCATGAGGCAAATCGTTTCCACATCGTTCTTCACTCACAGAAAATGGATTTGAGAAGTGCGCGAATCATAATGAGTCAGCACAGCCCCGCGCAAGCGAAACCGCTCGAAGCCGGATGAGATGCCCCTCGCATCGGCGGAGATCGCCTGCCCGGCAAGTCGTGGGCGGCGAATGTCGTTCGCTTCTTGACCCTCGGAGAGTGCGATTCTATAGTGACTCTTCTCGATAAAACGATTATGAAAACCATTCGCATTGCTAACGGACAAGGGTTCTGGGGAGATTCGCTCGAAGCCCCGGTTGAGCTCGTCAGACGCGGGCCGCTGAATTATTTAACCCTCGACTATCTGGCCGAAATTACCATGTCGATCATGCAGAAGCAGCGCGCTCGCAATCCGCAAGCCGGTTATGCGCGCGACTTCGTGAGCCTGATTGAGCGCATCCTGCCTGACCTCGTAGAGAAGAATATCCGCGTCATCGCCAACGCCGGAGGCGTCAACTGCGAAGCCTGCCGCGATGCCGTCATCGAAGTCGTCCGACGTTCCGACTATCAAGGCTGCATGCGCGTCGGCATCGTCGCCGGGGATGACATCATGCACAGACTTGATGAGTTGATTGCTGCGGGCATCGAACTGAAGAACATGGAGACCGGCGAGCCGCTGGCCGCTATTCGTGACCGCGTGCAGAGCGCCAATATCTATTTCGGCGGGCGTCCGGTCGCCGACGCGTTAGATCAAGGCGCGCAGATTATCATCGCCGGTCGAGTCACTGACACAGGGCTTTCCGTCGGCCCGATGATCCATGAATTCAAATGGGCGGCGGATGATTGGGACAAACTCGCTGCGGCAACCATCGCCGGTCATACCATCGAATGCGGCGCGCAATGCAC
>CAYXVU010000075.1:0-24413 GCA_964468725.1 uncultured Clostridia bacterium | reverse complement strand
TGAGGTCACAAAAATGCGTAATCATAGGGAGCCTCGTTCAGTCATGGGTCAATAGGCATAACCGGGAAAAGCTACAAACGCGAAACAAAAAATAGCGCATCCATTACTTAAATGGCGACTCTTTGATGCCAAGTTCAGGCTAACGATTGAGTTGATTTCCAGAAGTCGGGGCTTCTGGAGCGCGGCGCGAGAGAAACTTAGCACAAATGGAAATTGATGGACAACGAATTTCTTTACCGCCTCAGTCAAGTAGTCGAGCGGTCTTCAGCGGAAGGTATGCAACTGCGAAGGCAGATGAGGCGTGGCATTGTAACTGAAGAGTCTGAGCATTCCTTCGTTGACTCGCAGGGTCGTGAGGCTGCTGTTGTAGAGCACACCTAAGAGGCTGAATAGTTTCTCCAAACTTAACTCTAAAGCGGCAGCGGTCAAGATTGAAATCGGGGTTGCCGAAGTGAAGACTAATACCTGATCGTCTTCTGCATGCTGCGCTAGGTGAGCAATCCGCGATTCGACGCGCGCTCGAAAGCCCTCCCAATCTTCGCCTCCATACTCATAACGTTTTTCAATCCATGAGCGGACGATCATAGCATCACAGCGACCGGCTGCACCGCGCGTCGCGTGCGGGTCACTCTGCAACTGCTCGCGCATCAGCGCATAGTCGGCGGCAAACTCGCGGCTCTCTTTGCACAGACGAGGTGCAAAGGCCTCATAGAGCGATGCCAAGCTGAATTCATTCCACTGTTCATCGCTCATGACCTCCGGCACAGCGATTCCGGCTTGTCGAAAAGCTGCACAAACGCTTTCGGCGGTCTCTTTCTGTCTTCGCATGCCGCCTACATAAATCACCTGCGGGCAAACCTCTTGCTCGACCAGATATTGCCCTAACAGTTGCGCCTGTTTTTGCCCAAGCTCGGAAAGTAGATCATAGTTATCGCGTGCTCCGGCTTGGCCGTGACGAATTAAATAGACGGTGCTCAATATCCCCTCACTATCTTCTCAAATGATGTGGACAACGATTCTGAGGCCCGATGCCTTATCATCACTCCATTCAAATCCCTGACCGCTGGGCTAAATCATATGCCGCTTCAATCAACCCTTCTACGCGAGCGCCGAAATCGGCGAACCGCGCATCTTGCGTTTGCCCGCGCACATAGCGCACGTAAATCTGCTGCACAACAACAGCGATCTTGAACAAGGCAAAGACTTCATAAAAAGCAATCAGCGACACATCGCGCCCCGTCACTTGTTCGTACCGCTCGACCAATTCTTTACGGGTCAACCAGCCCGCTTCGGTCGTTACGGCGCTGATTGATTCGCGCCGCGCTTCCGGGTCATCCCGTTCAGGCCAGTAACAGAGTAGAATGCCCAGATCAATGAGCGGGTCGCCAATCGTACACATCTCCCAATCAAGTACCGCAACGATCTTTGTCGGGTCGCTCTCATCGAGCATTACGTTATCGAGCTTAAAATCGTTGTGTACCAGTCTGGGCGGGCATCCGGCTGCGCTGTCCGGTTCGGGTGGCAATCTTTCCATCATCCATTCAATGACCGCATCAATTTTGGCCACATCATGAAGCTTTGCTCGATGCCAACGATCTGCCCATCCCCTGACTTGACGGGTTACGAACCCGACCGGCTTGCCCAAACTCATCAGCCTACTCGCCGCAACATCAATGCGATGCAATGCAGCCAGCGTGTCAATCATCGCTTCACTGATCGCTCGTCGCGTCGTCAAGCTATTGCCAATCTGTTCCGGCAGAGAGCGACGAATAACCAGCCCGCGCCGACGTTCCATCAAATAAAAAGGTGCGCCGATTACGTTGAGGTCTTCGCAAAGCAGATAGGGTTGCGGGGCTAGCGGGAAGACCGGATGAATCGCCGCCAGCAGGCGATACTCGCGCGGCATGTCATGAGCAGTGGGGGCGACCGGGCCAACGGGGGGTCGGCGCAGCACCATCTCCCGAGGGCCGAACCGAATTTGATAGGTCAGATTCGAATGTCCGCCGGGAAATTGTTCGATCTGTAGCTTTGCCTCATCAAAATTTTCGTCAACCATTATGGCCGGTAAATGGGCGGTAAGGTAACTTTTCAGCGTCGTTTCATTCAGTTCCTCACCTTTGCGGATGATTGCAGTATCACTTCTCCGGCTGTCGTGCAAACGTTCTACCTCAAATGAGATTTGTCAGAATTTTCTCAATTCGATACATTCTTTTTGCCATCGGGTCGTGAACCATTCCGATGTGCGTTTCGTTTCATGCAGTCTGCGATATTATGCACCGAGAATGTTGAATTCAAGTCTGCTGCACAATAGACGCACTCGGAAGTTTCAAGGGAACTATGCCAAAGACCGTTCTCATAGCCGAAGATGATCGCCTGCTTCGCTCCCTCTTTTATGAGACCTTAATCACGGAAGGCTATCACGTTATTGCAGCAGAAGATGGAGTCTCGGCACTGGCCGCGATTCAAAAAGAACCAGTAGATGTCTTGCTTACCGATGTCTTGATGCCGAGTATGGATGGCATCACTCTGCTCAGCCGGGCGCATGAGATCCAGCCGCATCTGCGCGCCATCGTGATGACGAGCTTTCATTCGACCGATGTTGTGTTAGCCGCCTTACGCAACCGTGCCATTGATTTTTTACCCAAGCCTTTCTCGGTAGATGACCTGCGCGCTTCTGTGCGTGCCGTCTCTGAACGCACCTACGACTTGGAGATTCAAGTCATCTCCGGCACGCCCGATTGGATTGAAATTCTCCTCCCCTGTGACATCACTGTGGTCGAGCCCATGCAAAAATTTTTCAGCCACTTGCAACCCAATCTCACCAATGACGCGCGCGAAGCTGTGGGCGCTGTCTTTCGGGAGATGCTTAATAATGCTATCGAACATGGCGGGAAATTCGACATCACCAAAAAGGTCGAAGTCAAATTTATTCGCACCCAACGCATGATTCTCTATTCGATAAAAGACCCCGGCGAGGGCTTTGACTTGAAGGCCATCGAACATGCAGCCGTTGCCAATCCCGACGACAATCCCTTTCGCCATATGGAAGTGAGAAAAGAGAAAGGAATCCGCCCCGGTGGCTTCGGTATCCTGCTCGCCAAACAGATCATTGACGAATTGATCTATAACGAAAAACATAATCAATTGATCTTCATCAAATACCTAGATGACCCGCTAACCTGAACCGTATGTTGATTCTTAGTGAAGCCGACTTGCGACGACTGTTGCCGATGCGCCAGGTCATCCGCGCTGTTGAAGAGGGCTTTCAAAGGCTTGCTAGCGGGCGCGTGCAGTTGCCTGCCCGGTTGCATCTCGCCATTGATGAGCGCGATGCGGTTCTTTTAGAGATGCCTGCCTACGCCGCCGAATTGCCAGATCAGACACCCCCGCTTGACGCTGCGCTCGGAACCAAAATCGTCACCGTCTTTCCTCGAAATGCCGACCGGCGCCTTCCGAATGTGCAAGCGGTTTATTTGCTCCTCGACAGTGAAACCGGCGAACCGTTAGCAATGATGGAAGGTAAATTCATTACCGCCATACGAACCGCAGCCACTTCGGCAGTGGCCACCAAGTATCTCGCCAACCCTGCGCCATCCATATTGGCCATTCTCGGCGCGGGCGTTCAGGCGCAAGCTCATATCGAAGCGATGGCCGAAGCTACGACCATCGAACGTGTGACCATCAGTTCACGCAATCCAATAAATGCGGAAGCCCTAGCGGCAACGATTCGAAACCGATTTCCTTTTCCCTGCGAAGCGCAACCGATCACCCAAGCCATCCGCACAGCCAATTTGATATGCACCTGTACGAACGCGAGTACGCCGCTTTTCGATGGCCGGATGATACAACCCGGCACCCATATCAATGCTGTCGGAGCCTTCACACCGAAAACCCGTGAGGTGGATTCGGAAACGGTTCGCCGCGCGCGAGTCTACCTTGACCATGAAAGGGCTGCCGGTCGAGAAGCGGGCGACCTGCTCATTCCGCTCGCAGAAGGCATCATCAGCAACGATCATTTCATTGGAGCATTAGCGGAAGTAGTGACCGGCAAGGTTGCCGGGCGACAATCAACGGCAGACATCACCTTATTCAAGTCGTGCGGGTTGGCTATTGAAGACTTAGTCACCGCCCAGCTCGCTTATCGTCGGGCAAAGGCGCAGCAGGTTGGAATATCGGTCACATTATAAGAAGCTGCCCGAAAGCTCGCTCCCATACTTTTTGTATGGCTCAGCGCAATCGCGCGTTGATCCAGTTGTTGACGCGGGCATACAGCTCTTGTTTTTCCGGTTCATTGAAAAGCTCATGATAGAAGCCATCATAAATGGCCAATTCCTTATCGGTGGAACCGAGTTGGGCAAACAACTCTTGGGTGGCTTCAACGCTGGCCAGCCGATCTTTTGTTCCGTGCATCACCAGTAACGGTAGTGTCACTTCCGCCGCACAGTGACGAAGCTCTTCCATTGCACGCAGCGCTTCAATAAACCAACGCGCGCTAACCAATTTGCCTACCAACGCATCTGCCGCATAGGCTTTACCGATTTCCGGGTCACGGCTTAACACCGCCGGGTCAATCTCATTAGGAAGGCGCAAGCGCGGCGAGATTGTCGCTGCTATTTTAGCAATGAGAACCTTATGGGTTGGCGGGCGGATGGCCAAACGGATGAGCGGCGCTGAGATCACCGCACCGCTGATGCCCGTGTGTCTCCCCATCAAATATCGCAACGCGACCAACCCGCCCATACTGTGAGCAATTAAAAAGCAATCTTTAGCTGGTTCCCGACGGCGAGCATATTCGAGGATGCGGCGTAGATCGCTCTCATAGTCAGAGAAGCAATCAACGTGACCGTATAGCCCTTCCGATTTTCCGTGCCCGCGATGATCGTATGCCGTAACGGCAATTCCTTGCCGAGCGAGTGATTCGATGAGCAGATGGTAGCGACCGCTATGCTCTCCGAACCCATGAATCAGCACAGCTTGAGCACGCAGATTGACAGCCGGATGATGATGCACGAACAGCTTCACGCCGCCGCTACCGGAAACCATCTCTTCTGTAAAGGTCATTGGCTGATGATTCCAATTACGCCTGTAGAGCTTTAACCGGCGGTCTAACAGTAGAAGGGCAGACAGGTGATTGCAAGCCGAAACCTCAACAGAAATCCATTCGTCCGACTTTGCGCGTATAAGCCAGTGGGCGAGTAACCGAACAGCTCCGGCGGCAGTCAGCACAATGAATCTCAACCGAGGACACAGAGCATGCCAGGTTTTTTAGGAACAGGGGCAACCCTCAAAGCGGATTTGAATTTACTCATCCAACTGTTGATGGGCATGGCCTTGTTGATTGGCTTTGCGTTCGCACGGGGCAAGCGATATCGCGCGCACCAGATTTGCCAGACTCTCGTCATCCTCTTGAACCTGCCGATGATAATTCTTGTGATGTCTCCTTCATTTCATCGGCAGGTTCAATCTTTTCTGCCCCAACGGCTGTCGGAGGCCTACTATCTCAGCGCAACTTGCCATGCGATCTTGGGCACAGCAGCCGAGGTTCTCGGTATCTATATCGTCTTGGTTGCGGGGACCAAATGGTTGCCGCAGCCTTTGCGCTTCACATCTTATAAAGTTTGGATGCGAACCGAGATGGGGTTATGGTGGCTGGTCATTCTGCTTGGAGTGGGAACCTATTATTACTGGTACGTTGTTCCCGATTCAACAGGAGCGGCTCAGCCATCCGCAATCGAAACGACGCCCACAACGCCGAGCCGAAAGACGATCATTGTCAAGATCACCAATTTTCAATTTGACCCGAAAGAGCTTACCATCGAACCCGGCACGACGGTTGAATGGGTTGATGAATCCGGCCGCCACACCGTCGAATCGGATGATGGGCTTTTCCAATCCGTCATGCTGGAGAAGGGCGGGCGCTTCACTTTCCGATTCGATCAGGCGGGAATCTACCCCTACTTTTGCACTTATCATGGAGACAAAGGCGGAAGCGAAATGGCTGGCGTCATTCGCGTTCTGCCCCAATAATCTGATACACCGATTTCAGTCCTACGGAGGAACCTAATGAAAAACCGATCCGCCATTACCTTACTCATTGTTTTGACTATCTGTTGGAGTTCAACGTTGACCGACGCGGGAATCAAACGAGCCAACAAAGCGACCACCAATCCATCAGCTTGCATGATGCCTGAGCACGTCGCCTCGGTTACGGCCATACCTAACGCAACCTCTCGATTGCTTGTCCCGGTTGCCGATGCCAATGTCAAGGTTGTCAGTTTTCAATTCGCACCCAAAATCATCACCGTCAAAGCCGGAGCCGTTGTCGAATGGACAAATGAGGGCGGGAGACACACCATCGAAGCCGACAATGGCTCATTCAAATCTGATGTGTTAGGGAACGGCGCAAAATATCAGTTCAAATTCGACAAGCCTGGAACCTATGCCTATCACTGCTCCTTTCACGGCGCTGCCGGTGGGAAAGATATGGCAGGCAAGGTCATCGTGAAGAAATAACCTTGTCTCCTAGTGCATGGTTTGACTCCCTTTCTGCAGAGCAGGCGTTCCTCTCCATTCTCGCTTGCTCTGCAATTTTTTCATTTCCCTCACTTCTCATACCTATTACCCCCCATCATGAGCCTGACCAATAGCACGGGCGTGCTATCTCGCGCCGGTTAAAAACCGACAACCAGTGTGACGAAAAATAGGGACTCTGTGCGATGTTTCCGTACTGCCAATATGGTCTAATCCCATCTTGTGAACGAGGCGCGTTTCTTTAAAAGTAGGACATGTTGTATTGGGACCAAGCTCCATCCTGCTATCGAGCCGATGAAACGCGCTCTCCTCACGTATACAAGCAGTGAGAATAAGAGTGGGCGGTATTTTAAGAGAGGAATTCCAGTGCCGAATTTAGTGCGAAAATATCAACCCGTTTCTTACCTGGCACAGGCTTTGGGATGTACCAAGGTGGAAGTGCAGATAGGCGGGAATCGGTTTGTAATGAGTGCGTTGTGTCCGTCCCAATTGATCGCCGATCTTTTGTGGGCAAAAGTAAATGAGATCAACCCACAACTAGCCGACGGCGATCTGACGTTGCATTTGTCTGTACAGCGTTCCGATATTTACGGACATTACACTATTCAACCGGGTGATACGTTGGTGGGCATCATTCAAAAGGTTTCGCACGGCAGATTGAGTTCTCAGCGCTTGATCGAAGCCAATCGTAGCTGGCTATGTGAAACGATGCGCTTGGAGGTCGGTCGCCAATTGACGATACCGAACTTTTAGTTGGGCAGGGTTTGGTTCCTCAGCAAGAAGATTTCGTGCAGAGCTTTTTCGGATGAAGCTCGACGGCTGGGAACTTCAGCCGATTGATCGGCGAAATCCAACGGCTGTGGAGGAGCGGCAACGTATTCGGGGAGGAGGCTTACCCCTTCTCTCAGTGAAGCCTGAGGGGGAGCGGGCTCATTAGTGTCAGCGGAAAGGGGACCAATGACACATCGAATACGTTTGCTGGGCGTGGTTGTGGCAAGTTCACAACCACGCCGCTTTCATGACTCTCTCAATCACTTCCCTCCTCTAATCTCCCTCTTCTGTATACCACTTCACCTCCCGTCTTTACTCTTCTACTTCTGATCTCGTTCAAACCGTAAGCTTCCGTCGTAATTCCGTTTTTACATTCTCTCGAACGTGCTATATTCTTCGGCGCAATCGTGAAAAACAGAAAGGCACAGGGTAAGGTAAGCAAGTCGCTAACCGGGAAGAGAGCGCCGCTTCGCGCTGCCCGAAAGCCAGTGACTATCGCTCAGCCAAAGAGCCAACCTAGCGCAAGGAGAAAAGGCATGAGTTCTGATCGAGAGAGCACCGCAAGCAAAGCCACCAGATCGCCGAGCGAACCGATAGATAGCGGTAATTTAGAGAAGGTCAGAGAGATACTCTTCGGCAATCAGTCTCGCGATTTTGAGAGAAAGTTTGTTCGGCTCGAAGAGCGACTGGCAAAGGATTCCAACGACCTCAGAGATGAGTTGAAGAAGCGTTTCGATTCGCTGGAGATGTATATTCGAAAAGAGATCGAATCTCTCAACCAACGCCTGAAAAACGAACACGAAGACCGCAACGCTTCTGCAAAAGAACTCGCTGCAACGATCAACGAATTGACTAAAAATTTCGAAAAGAAATCTCGGCAATTGGACGACCAAATCACCGATACCAATAAAGAGTTGCGCGAACAACTGCTTAGGCAGCATCAAGACCTCATGGATGAAATTCTCAAACGCCACAAGGAGGTCTCGGAGATACTCGACCGCGAAGCCACCGAGATTCGCACTGACAAGCTTGACCGGCTGGCGCTCTCGGCAATGTTTACCGAGTTAGCAATGCGCTTAAACAACGAAGCCATTTTGCCGGAGGAATTGGATGACTGATGGCGTCGTAAAAGATGGCGTTGCAGTCTCAACAGACAGCAACCGCGACCCGACGGAAGATCAGCTTGAAGAACTTCGCGGCCTGTTGCTTGCCCCTGAGCAAGCCCACATTACCGGACTGCAACGACGACTAGACGATCTTCAAATCCCCGCCGAAAAAGTCAGCCTCGTCCTCCCCGAAGCCATCAATCAACGTTCAAAAAAAGATAAACAACTGACGACCGCTCTATTGCCAACCGTAGAAGAGGCAATCTCGGTTTCCGTTAAACGGGATCCGCAACGTCTCGTTGACGCAATTTTCCCGGTGATGGGACCGGCCATTCGTAAAGCCATCTCGCACGCGCTCAACGAAGTTCTTCAATCCTTAAACCAGACCCTCGAATATAGCGTCTCGATCAAAGGGATGAAATGGCGGCTCGAAGCGCTGCGCACCGGCAAGTCTTTTGCCGAAGTCGTTCTGCGTCATACCCTGCTCTTTCGCGTTGAGCAGGTCTTCCTCATTCATAAAGCCACCGGTCTGTTATTGCACCACGTTTCGATCAAACCCGAATCCGAACAGGATGCCGATCTGATTTCAGGGATGCTCACCGCCATTCAGGATTTTGTTCAAGACTCTTTCGGCGCTGCCAAAGATGACGCCCTCGAATCATTTCAGGTCGGCGACCTCAATATCTGGATCGAGCAAGGCGCGCAAGCCGTTTTAGCTGCCGTCTTTCGCGGAAACGCCCCTCAAGAACTGCGCCGCACTATGCAGGATGCACTCGATACGATTCATTTCGACCACCGCGAACTGCTGGCAGACTTTGATGGTGACACCGCCCCATTTGAAACCACCCGACCGCAACTGGCAAATTGCTTGCAAATGCAATTAGAGAGCAAGGCCAAACCTGCCTCTTCCGTCTTACGGGTGGTAATCGGGCTCGTACTCCTTGCGCTTTCAGTGTGGTTGTTCTTTTACATTCGTGGCAATCTGCGGTGGCGCGACTACGTCAATCGCCTGCGCGCCGAACCGGGCATCGTCATCATCTCAGAAGAGAAGAGCGGCGGCCAATATCACATCATGGGATTGCGCGACCCGCTTGCCGTCGAACCGAATTCACTCTTACCCGCAGCGCGAATCGAACCATCTTCGGTAGTCAGCCGTTGGGAAAATTTCTTCTCTTCTCATCCGCAAATCGTCCGCAAACGTGCACAAGAGATTCTGCAACCTCCTGATTCAGTCGTCTTGGAGGTTGACGGGAATACCATCGTAGCCAGTGGCATAGCTGATCGGCAGTGGATACGAGAGGCGGGTCGCACGTTTCGCTTGATTCCCGGGCTATCGGAGTTTCAATCAACCCAACTAATCGAATCAGAAATGGTTCGCTCACAAATCGCTGACATTGAAAATCTCAACCTACAATTCGAAGTGGGCAAAGCTGAGATCCGCCCCGGTTACCTCGTTGCGCTACAACAGACTGCCGCTCGCATCAAGACGTTGCAACAGATACTGCAATCGGTCGGTAAAGACCTTCGCATTTCTCTGATTGGCAGTTCGGATGAAACTGGCTCTGAGCGCTTAAATGAAGGACTGCGCAAACAACGCGCGCAAGCGGTATTCAATCTGCTGACAGCCAATGGCATCGAAGGGAAAACCTTGATTCCTTTCGAGGGCAAAACCCTGCCGCAAGCAACGCTCGCATTGGGGCGTTCGGTCACTTGCAAAATCGAGATGCTTGATTCACCGTTACCCAAACGCTAAACAATGGACGATACACAAAAAAAGAATAAAATCTGCATGCTCGGGGCTTTCGCAGTGGGCAAGACTAGTCTCGTCGCGCGTTTCGTGAAGAGTATCTTTTCAGAGAAGTATCACACGACGGTTGGGGTGAAGATCGATAAAAAGACGGTGGCCGTTAATGGACAAACGGTGCATCTGATTCTATGGGATTTGGCAGGCGAAGATGAGTTCTTACAGGTTCGGATGTCATACATGCGCGGAACTTCCGGCTATCTGTTGGTGGCCGATGGCACACGCCCCGAAACCCTTGCCAAAGCGGTTGAACTAAAGACGCGCTGCGACAACGAAATTGGCGCCGTCCCCTTTATCCTCGTCCTCAATAAAGCAGATCTAGTGGATGAATGGCGCATCGCAGATAGTCAGTTACTAGAGTATGTAGAAAAAGGTTGGACGATTTTTCAAACCAGCGCAAAGTCCGGTCAATACGTTGAAGAAGTTTTCTCCGTGCTCGCCGGTAAAATTCTTGCATAAGGCAATTCACCGTTTGCTATGGCGACTGAATCCATCCGCGCCAATATCTTGAGCGCGCTTGATATTGTGGTGTTGGAACGCGCGACAGACGGGTCTTTTCGCATTGTGGGTAATGCCCCCGACTGGTTTGCCGCCCTTTTTCTCAGCGATCAATCACTAACTGCCCCTCTCCGCCCACAAGATCTGTTCATCTTCCTCGAATACTTCCTCAAAGAGGCTGAAGCGTTTTGGGAGCGCAACCAACCCGGTAAATTAAAATCCGGACCATGGACAGAAACAGATGATGAGGGAAACCCGCATCACCTGGAAGCCTCTGCCATTACTATCAATCAGCAACGGTTGTTGACCATTGAACTGCTCAAACTCGACTATGAAGAGATTCAAACTCTGGCGCAGAAAGCTCGTGAGAAGAGCCTCGATTATGATCGCCTGGCGCGCACCGAAGAGGCGCTGCGCAAGAGTGAAGCCACCAATCAAGCCATCCTCAATGCCATTCCTGATTTCATGATGCGCCTTGACCACACAGGAGTAATCATTGATTACCGTTCAAAATCGGCTTTATCCTTTCTGACCGATTCACAATCGGCGCGCGGCAAGCGAATCGCTGACATTTTACCTTCTCATTTGGCCGAAACCATTTATCGCCATGCACAAATCTTATGGGCAACCGGCGAGATGCAGGTCTTTGAACAAGAGTGGGAACATGGCGGCAATCTACACGACCTCGAAATTCGGCTCGTCGCCACTAGCGAGGCTGAAGCCTTATCCATTGTTCGGGATATCACCCGACGCAAGACTCTTGAACGGGACTTGATCGCCGCCCGCGAAGCAGCTCTGGAAGCCAGCCGCGCGAAATCCGAATTTCTCGCTCGCATGAGCCATGAAATCCGCACTCCGATGAATGGCGTGATCGGAATGCTCAATCTCTTGCTTGATTCACCTCTCACAAATGAGCAAGAACATCTTGCAAGGGTCGCTCAATCGAGCGCTGACGCTCTGCTTGACATTATCAACGACATCCTCGACTTCTCGAAGATCGAAGCAGGGAAAACCCTGATTGAAGCCCTCGATTTCGATTTGCAGCAGACGGTCGAAGATACGGTCGAACTCTTTGCCGAACCGGCGCAAGTAAAACGGCTGGAATTGTTGGCCTCTTTCTCTTCCGATCTTCCGCAGATCGTTCAGGGCGACCCGATTCGCATTCGACAAATTCTGGTGAACCTCATCGGCAACGCAATTAAATTCACTGCCAAAGGCGAAATCATCGTGAGAGTTGAACGTCGCAAAAAAACGAAAACCAAACCGCTGATTCGGTTTTCGGTCACCGACACAGGTGCTGGCATCACCGAAGAGGGACAGCGCCAGCTCTTTCAACCCTTCACCCAAGCAGATGAAACGATCAATCGCAAACACGGAGGTACAGGATTGGGGCTTGCCATCTGCAAACAGCTCGCTGAGCTGATGGGCGGCGAAATTGGGTTAACCAGCCAAGTTAGCAAAGGGTCAACTTTTTGGTTCACAGTGCCAATGCCGGAGTCTATCAAACAGGGGGAGGCGTTGCGGCTGGTGCCGCAACGTCAAACCGCCAGCATTTTGGTAGTCGCTGCCAATTCGGCAAGCCGCAAGGTATTACATCAACAACTTAATTCTTTGCACATCACCAACAATCATTGTGCTAGCGGAGCGAAGGCTCTCCTTCAACTGCGCCAAGCCGCCCTGAACGGAACGCCTTACTCCATCGCCTTGATTGATGAGAAGACCCATCGAATGGATGGGCTAACCCTGTCGCGGCAGATCAAAGCCGATGAAACCATAGCCGCGACCCAACTCATCATCCTCACGCCGCTTGGCAAGCGTGACGATAGCCTGTTTAAGAAATTCGGATTCACGGCGAGCCTAACCAAGCCCATCCGAAAATCGCTATTGGTGCAATGTCTCAACAGCCTCTTGACTCCATCTGAGGCAACACCGGAATCGAATGAAAACCGCAAAGCGAGGCCGCCTCAAAAAGAGGCTCCCCCAAGCAAACCCTTGACCGTCTTGCTTGCCGAAGATAATCCGGTCAATCAGGAAGTCGCCCGCCGACAACTGGAAAGCTTCGGGGTTTTTGTCACCCTAGCCAATAATGGAATCGAAGCATTGAATGCGTTGCAACAGGCATCATTCGATCTGATCTTCATGGATTGTCAGATGCCGGAAATGGACGGCTATGAAGCGACTCGGCAAATTCGCCAACGCGACGGCAACAACCGGCATTCGATCATCATTGCCATGACTGCCTATGCGCAGGAAGGGGATAAAGAAAAATGCCTGGCTGCGGGAATGGATGACTACCTCAGCAAACCGCTTCGAAAAGACCCCCTCATCGCTATGATTCGCAAATGGTCAGTAAAGAGTGATCCTTCTGCTGAAACGGACTCGCCCGAAATTCCCTTCTTGCCAAACACCAACCAGCGTCTGGAAGATGAAATCCGCAGGGCGCTTTTCAATCTAACCGGGTTACAACGCGGAGCCAATCTGACCGCCTTCATTACCATGTTTCTTGACGATGCTGTCATGAGATTGAAAGAGATAAAAGAGGCGCGCATCGAACAGAACTGGGAGCATTTATCGAAGATGGCGCATGCCTTGAAGGGCAGTTGCAGCTATGTCGGCGCAGAGCGGATGCGTGAAACTTGTCAATTGCTGGAAAATATCGGCTGTCCTGCACAACCGGAATCGGTTGACTCTATTTTGACCTCGTTAGAGCAGGAGTTTCAGGTCATCCGATCCGCCCTCCTTAACGTTTTGAAATAGCCTGTAGCAAAAAACTAAAAATGAAAACCATCATCAGTCCGGTCATCATTTCTTCGCTTGCAAATTGTCATGTCCCAAATGCTAGGATAGCGACGTATGAACCGAGACGTAATCGTTATTGGAGGCGGCGTGGTTGGGTGCTCGATTGCCTTGCGGTTGGCACAAGGTGGCGCGCAGGTCACGGTGGTTGAACGCCAGAAGCTCGGCGCTGAAGCATCGCGTGCGGCAGCCGGGATGTTGTCGCCGCAAACCGAAGCGCACGAACCGGGCACCTTCTTTGATCTCTGCCTCCGCAGTCGGTCACTCTACAGAGATTTTGCCGGTGAGGTTGCTGCGTTATCCGGAATTGATCCGCATTATCGGGATGAAGGAACGTTGGTTGCCATCCTTGATGCGGAGACCGAAACCCGAAGCGATGAGTGGACAGCCTGGCAGATCGAAGCAGGACTGGCTGTCGAAAAACTGACAGCGAGTGAACTGCGCCGTTTTGAGCCTTCGATAACCCAATCGGCTGCCGGTGCAATCTATTTGCCGAACGACCATCAAATTGACAATCGTTTATTGATGGACGCCCTTGCGGTGGCGCTCAAAGGCTGCGGCGTCGAAGTCATCGAAGGGCAATCCGTTGAGACGATCACTATCGAGGGCAGTCGGGTGACGGGCGTGCAATCACCAGGCGCGCAATTGAATGCCGCTACCATCATTGTTGCTGCCGGTTGCTGGTCAAGCCACTTGCTCAACCCACTTGGGTTGAACCTCGCCATCACTCCGGTGCGCGGCCAGATGCTCGCCCTAAACAGTCAGACCCTTCGTCACGTTCTCCATTCGAATCAATGCTACTTGGTTCCACGATGCGATGGCCGCTTATTGGTTGGCTCGACAGTTGAATGTGACGGTTATAACAAAATGAATACCGCAGGCGGTCTGAGCGCATTGCTGGTTCCTGCATTAGAATTGGTTCCAGCGTTGGCGGCTTGCGAAATCCTGGAAACGTGGGCGGGGCTGCGACCGGACACGCCCGATCATTTGCCGGTCATTGGCGAGAGCGGCATCGAAAACCTGCTATTGGCAACCGGCCATTTCCGTAATGGCATTCTCCTCGCCCCCATCACCGCACATGCTATCGCCGAGATGGTCTTTCGCAACCACACGCCGCAGGAAATCCTACCCTTCAGCTTGAAGCGATTCGCCGCCGCAATATGATGGGCAGTTAGGAATGCGCAAGGTGCATTTCGCGGAGTTTGAACTTTTGCACTTTGCCCGAAGCTGTTAGCGGAAAGGAATCAACAAACCGAATGGCACGAGGGATTTTGAACTTCGCAATCTTCCCTTCGCAAAATTGCTGTATCTCCTCAGCTAACACAGTGGCATTCGTTTTGAGGCGAATCGCCGCTGCGACGATTTCACCCAATCGTTCATCGGGCACGCCATAAACATAGGCGTCGGCGATTTGCGGGTGTTGCAGTAACAAATCTTCAATCTCTTTTGGAGAGATATTTTCACCCCCTCGAATAATCAAATCTTTGATGCGCCCGGTGATTCGAACATATCCCCCTTCATCCATATTCGCCTGATCGCCGGTTCGCAACCATCCATCTCTATCAATCGCTTGAGAAGTGGCAAGCGGGTTGTTGTAATACCCTTTCATCACGTTATAGCCGCGACAACAGAGTTCGCCATTGTGTCCGCGCGGTGCCTCTTCAAGCGAAACCGGATCAATGATTTTCACTTCGATTTCCGGCAAGACAACGCCGACCGTCTGGGTTCTTAATTCAATGCTGTCATGGCGTGGCGTAAGGGTGATGCCGGGCGAGGCTTCGGTTAGACCGTAAGCAATGGTCATTTCTGTGAGGTTCAGCTTCTCCATTACCCGACGCATCAATGGTTCAGGGCAAAGCGAACCTGCCATAATCCCTGTACGCAAACTCGACACATCGAACGGATGAGCCTCTAGCTGTTCCAGCTCTGCAACGAACATGGTTGGTACGCCATAGAGGGCTGTACATCTTTCGCTTTCGACATATTGCAAAACGGTCAAGGGCTCGAAAGACTCCAATGGGACAATCGGAACAGCGTGAGTGAAGGCTCCGAGTACGGCAATGACACAGCCGAAGCAATGAAAGAAAGGAACCGGCACGCAAAGTTTGTCTTTCGCGGTGTACCCCAACCCCTCTCCCAACCAGTACCCGTTATTGACGATATTCGCGCTCGTCAACATCACGCCTTTGGGGAATCCCGTTGTGCCAGAGGTGTATTGCATATTGATGACATCATCGAGTCGAACAGCCTGCGACCGCGCGTCAAGCTCTGCATCGCTGCAAGACTGCGCGCGGGACAACAAAGAACCGTATGGCAACATGCCCATCGGGCAGTCTTGGCCAATGTAAATGACGTGACGCAAATGCGGAAGTTTTTCCGAAACCAACTCGCCTTCTTTTGCCTCTCGAAGTTCTGGAATCAGATCAAAGATGGTCTGCACATAACTCACGTCGCGGAATCCATTGATTGTTATCAGGGTTCCGGTTTCAGATTGATGTAACAAGTATTCAAGCTCTGCACCGCGCAGACTGGTGTTGACGGTCACAAGTATTGCACCAATTTTTGCAAGAGCGAATTGCAGCACCACCCATTCGGGAACATTCGTTGCCCACACCGCAACGCGGTCGCCATGCTGAATGCCGAGACTGAGGAGCCCTTTAGCAATTTGGCAAGTCAGATCTTCAAGTTGACCAAAGGTGTAACGCAATTTCCGGCCAGGGTAGATCATTGCCTCCTGCTGCGGATAATCATGCGCCAATAAGGTTAGCAATCCTCCTACCGTTACATCACGATATGCGATGGAGGTATGATCTTTTTCCATCAGTCTTCTCTCCTAGCGGGCGTTTTCAAAGCGGTGCATCGCTTCGGCCTTGAACGGGAATGTATGGTATTGACCTTTGGCAAGCCATGCAAGAATCGGTTGGCAGTAGGGGGTGAGAATGAATCGCAGCACTTCAATACAACACGAGTGCCGGGGCTTCAGTAGGGATGCTTCGTTAGACTGGCGAAGAGGTAACCTTCACGCCTCTGCGACTAGCTTTAATTGATGAATGGCCTTACGAATCGTCATTGCCGTCAACCCCAAAGTAGCGCAGCCAAGCGTTCGCATCTTCCATATCCGGCGATTCTTTCTCCTCCTCATCCGGCGAACGAAGACCATCTTGCTCCATTAACCGGCGGAATTCACCGGAGCGCATGGTAGCAGCATTGCGAGTTCGAACCTGAAAGATCAGTTGCCGGTCAGAGGTCACGACCGTCAGACCGCGCGGGTCACGACTGCTTTCAACCAGTTTTTCAATCTGAGTGTCGGCATCTGAACCTTGCTCAGCATGCATCACCCTGAGACCGCGATACGAGTAGATTTGTCCTCTTCCTTGCTCCGGTCTCCCATCAAACACGACCGTCATTCGGGCCTTTTTTCGGCGGGCGAAATTGGCAATCTGATCGAGCAATCGTCTACGCGCCCCCGCTTTGTCACGATGCCAACCAGGGGTCTGCCCCATCAGGTTATTGCCATCAATGATGTAAGCCATCGCCGAGAATTCGTCTGGCTACGGTTTCGCTATTCGATCATCAATAACGACACCAAAAGCACAGTTGATTTCTGCCTCCGAACCATCAAACCGGGCCACTGAAGGACAAGTTTATTTGGCCAAACGAATACCGCTGAATTGCCATCGAGCGTCCGGTTGAAAGAAGTTGCGATAAGTAGCGCGGATGTGTGAAACCGGGGTCGCACACGAACCGCCGCGCAAGGTCATCTGGTTGCTCATAAACTTCCCGTTATATTCGCCAAGCGAACCCGCAAGCGGCTGGAATCCGGGATACGGGGAGTATGAGCTTGCCGTCCATTCCCATACATCACCGTACATCTGAGAAAGTTCACCGGTCGCACCATCAGTTATGGCAGCCGGATGATACCTACAGCTCTCAACGAAATTTCCGGAAACTCTGACCTGTTCGGCTGCGACTTCCCATTCCATTTCGGTTGGCAGTCGCGCTCCTGACCAACGCGCGAAGGCGTCCGCTTCGTAATAACTGAGGTGACAGACTGGCTCTGCCGGGGAAACCTCACGAAACCCCGACAGCGTATGAGAGAACCATGTCCTGTCATGCTTTTCCCAATAAAGCGGCGCACACCAACCTTGTGATTGAATGGCGTGCCAGCCATCCGATAACCAAAGATCGGGTTGCTGGTAGCCGCCCTCTTCAATAAATGCTATGTACTCTTGATTCGTTACGAGCCGCGATGCCAGCGCAAAGGATTCGAGAAAGACGCGATGGCGCGGCTGCTCATTATCGAACGAAAACCCATTGCCATCGTACCCGATCCAGCGGAGCCCCTCTTTGAATTCGAACCAGGTTAAGGCCGGAACATCTGTCGCAATCTCATTGCTGGTTTCTACATAAGCGGGGCGTAAGGGATTAAACGACAGGAGGTGCTTGATGTCCGTGAGAAGCAATTCCTGATGTTGCTGTTCATGCTGCAACCCAACTTCGATTACGGCAGTATATTCACTGGCTGATAAATCAATCTCCTGTAGAGTTTCCAACATCAAAATATCAACGTGTTGGCGAAAGGCAAGTACCTCTTCAAGCGAAGGGCGAGTCAACAGCCCACGTTGCGGACGGGCATACTGTTCACCAACGGTTTGGTAGTAAGAATTGAACAGCATCCGAAACGTCGGATTAAAGGGCTTATAGTTCGGAATGGCCTGTCCGAGAATGAAGGTCTCGAAAAACCAGCTTGTATGCGCCAGATGCCATTTTGCTGGACTGCAATTAGGCATAGATTGTACGGTGCAATCTTCCGGCGACAAGGGAGTAATCAACTGTTCGCTCGCCCGACGAATGCTGAGGAACTGATTGGTCAACTGATCTTTTGATGAACGTACCGTCTGCGGTGCGGCCATGACATTCGAAGGCATCTATCCCCTCCACTACGGTTGTGAGAAGTCGAACCCGCCCAATTATAGTGCAGGCAGAGTTAAGAAGGGCAAAGGGAATCAGCTTGCAAGGTTTTCACAAGGTTAGTCGGCAAAGTTAGTCTCTTTTTTACCGTCCAACGTGGCTCGAGAAAAAAGGGTTCAGAGGCGCGAATTCTCTCACGCCTCTGAATCTTGATTTCACGTTATCGTTATTCGATGACCCAGGTATCGCCGCTATGGATGAGTTTTTCCAGATCGCCCGGGCCGTTCTTGGCTATCGCGCTACGAATTTGCTCAGAGAGCATCTCTTCGTAAGTCGGCTTCTGCACCTCGCGGAAAATGCCGACCGGTACGGGATAGTCCGGGTATTCCATGCGCGCCAGCATATAGGCAAGATAAGTATCCGGAGCCTTTTCGTTATGGACGATCAAATCGTTTTCACTGACTCCGTTACCGAGTTCAACAACTTCCAAATGCATATCGCTGCGCATGCGAATCCCGCGATTCTTCTCTTTGCCGAAGACCAGCGGTTTGCCATGTTCCAATTCAATCATGCGCTCATCTTTCACGCTGCGGTCGGCAAACATATCGAAAGCGCCATCATTGAAGATATTACAATTTTGGTAGACCTCAACGAAGGATACTCCTTTATGGTGCATAGCCCGCTCGATGACCATCTGCAAGTGGGAAGTATGAGTATCAACCGATCTCGCCACAAAAGTGGCTTCTGCCGCCAAGGCCACAGAGAGCGGGTTGAGCGGGTAATCAATCACGCCAAGCGGCGCCGATTTGTTTTTCTGGCCAAAGACGGTGGTCGGTGAATACTGCCCTTTGGTCAAACCGTAGATGCGATTGTTGAACAGAATGATGTTCAAATCTAAATTGCGACGGATCGCATGAATGAAGTGATTACCGCCGATAGACAAGGCATCGCCATCACCGGTTATCACCCACACCGAAAGTTCGGGATTAGACGCCTTGATGCCCGTGGCAAACGCCGGGGCGCGTCCGTGAATGGTATGAAAACCGTAGGTGTTCATGTAATACGGGAAGCGGCTGGAACAGCCGATGCCGGAAACGAACACCATATTCTCGCGTTTCACTCCGAGCTCCGGCATCACCTTTTGAATCTGCGCCAGAATCGCATACTCACCGCAGACCGGACACCAGCGCACCTCATGGTCGGAAATGAAATCTTTACGAGTTAATTTTACAGGAGGCGTCGTTGAGTTGCCCCCATCTGCGTTTATATTTGCGCTCATCATCTTTCCCCTTATTCCGTAACTCTGAATGCAGGTCATTGAATGGTGAAGGAGATTTGAAACAACCCATCGCTCATCATTCAAGCCTCTTTACTTCATTCAGTCTTCATAAACCTCTTCGATCTTTTCAATCAGTTCACTGATCTTGAATGGCTTGCCTTTGACCTTCGGGAACGATATAACCGGAGCCAAAAATTGTGCCCGCAGTAACCAAGCCAGTTGCCCCATGTTCAATTCAGGAACCAAGACGCGATCAAACCGTCCGAGAACATCATTCAGATTTTTCGGGAACGGATTCAAATATCGCAGGTGCGCGCTGGAGACGCTCTTACCGCGTTTTTGCATCTCTTCGACCGCTGAAGTGATGGAACCTTCCGTTGACCCCCACCCGATAACCAGCAACCGCCCGCTGCTCTCTCCGAAGACTTCCAACTCCGGTATGTCATTAGCGATTCGGGCAACCTTTTCAGCACGGGTTTTGACCATGTGCATGTGATTTTCCGGCTCATAGGAGACATTGCCCGTAATATCCGCCTTTTCGATTCCGCCGATGCGATGTTCGAGACTCGGCGTACCGGGTATCGCCCAGGGGCGGGCTAAGGTTTGCGGGTCGCGCAAGTAGGGTTTGAACCCTTCGGTTTCGGTCTGAAATCGTACTTCGAATTTCGGCAACTCATCGAGTTTCGGCAACAACCAAGGTTCCGCACCGTTGGCCAGATAACCATCGGAAAGATAGATCACCGGAACCATATGATTGACGGCTATGCGAAAGGCTTCGACGGCCATGTGAAAACAGTCGCCCGGTGTCGAAGGGGCGACAATGGCAACCGGGCATTCACCGTTGCGGCCAAACATGGATTGCAACAGGTCTGCTTGTTCCGTTTTGGTTGGCAACCCGGTTGAGGGGCCGCCGCGTTGCACGTTGATGACGACAAGCGGCAATTCCGCCATCACCGCCAAGCCGATAGCTTCGGATTTAAGAGCCAAACCGGGGCCGCTCGTTCCGGTCAAGCCGAGATGCCCGGCAAACGATGCGCCAATGGCCGCAGCCACCGCCGCAATTTCGTCTTCAGCTTGAAAGGTCTTGACCCCAAAATTCCGCTTGGATGATAGCTCGTGGAGGATGTCCGAAGCCGGGGTGATGGGATAGCTTGCATAAAACAACGGGCGTTTAGCTTGCACGGAGGCCGCTACAAATCCTAACGCCGTCGCCGTGTTGCCGGTGATCTGACGATATTTACCGGGCGCAATGGTCGCCTTCTTGACGCGATAGTGGGTAGTGAAAATTTCCGTTGCTTCGGCATAAGCGAAACCGGCTTTCATGGCTGTCGCATTGGCTTTCAGCAGTTCGGGTTTCCCGCTAAAGCGCGACTCGATCCATTTCATCGTCGGCTCCATCGGTCGGTCATAGAGCCAATACATCAGGCCGAGAGCCCAAAAGTTTTTGCAGCGATCAATCTCCTTTGGGGTGATGGAAACTTCTCCGCGCAGCGCCGCACGATTAGCGGTGGTAATAGCAATTTTGAAGAGGCGGAAACCTTCGAGGCTACCATCTTCGAGCGGGTTGGTCGCATATCCGGCCTTCTTCAAATTGTTTTCATTGAAGGCATCCGTATTAACGATGAGGATGCCGCCTTTGACCAAATCTTCGAGGTTCACCTTTAGCGCCGCAGGGTTCATGGCCACTAACACATCGGGTTGATCGCCTGGGGTACGAATATCATGATTGGAAAAATTGAGTTGAAATCCCGACACGCCCGGCAAACTGCCTGCAGGTGCGCGAATCTCTGCGGGGAAATCCGGCAACGTCGAGATGTCATTGCCGACGACGGCAGAGGTATTCGTAAATTGAGTGCCGGTCAATTGCATTCCGTCGCCGGAATCTCCTGCAAACCGAATGGTCACACAATCCAACTCTTCGACATGTCGGTCTTCGACATTATTGAGAACGGTTATTGAGTCCATAGATTCCTAACTTTCATCTTGATATAGAACTGACTCGCTGTCTGATTGAGGTCGTTGGCGAGTTTCGAGAGCCGTCTCGAAATGGGGATTGTACACAACCGTAGGAGTCGGTGCAAAGCACGAAGTTTTTAGTTGAGCCGTGCGTGTAATCGCCTTGCAATGGAGAGTTGTTTGCGAACGTTGTCGGCATCTTCCCCCTCAGGGATGCGTTGTAAAAACCGCTCCATTTCTTCGATGGCTTGCTTATATTGCCCGTCTGCAGAGAGCAGCAAACCGTAATCTCGCTGATGCTGCGGAGAGTCGGGATTGACCAGCATTTGACGTTCAACCACAGCTAAGGCATTGCGATAATCTTGCTGTCCGGCATAGAGGCTGAGTAAATTGGCCAACACCCGCGTGAGAATCTGTTTCTTACTGACGGCTGCCAAATGTCGCGGCTCCGGTATGAGTTGCCCCTTTCCGAGGTCGCTCAGCATTGTCAAACACTCTGGCTCCGTCAGCAAGCAACCGCTATGAAAAACATCAATAAAAATTGTCCCGCCATCACCATCAAAGCGTGTCAGAAAATGATATGGCATGCCGACTCCTTTGACCTCCAGCCCGATTCGGCGAGCCACCTCCATATAGACAATGGCTAACGTAATGGGTATGCCGGTGCGCCGGTCAATTACGTCGTTGAGAAAGCTATTTCGCAGATCATAATAATTCCCTGCGTTACCTTGAAACCCAAGCTCTTCAAAAAGCAATTGATTCAGTGCGGCGACCTTTTCGTCAGGGTCTGCCGTCATCTTAATTGGATCGTCTAGCCGGTCGGCGATACGATCTAACCTTTCCAGATAGAGAGAGACATCAAGAAGCGGATATCTCTCTGCGGCAATGAGGAGGGCAGCTTCGCCCAGATCAAGTTGCGACTCATCCCCACTAACCAGTAGCCGAAATCGCTCTCTCACCAAATTTCGGTTGCTCTTCACCATACCCTTCTCCATAAACAAAGAAACGGGCTGAAGAGTTCCCCCCTCAGCCCGCTTACCCGACCGACAAACGAAGCGGCTCAGCGTTGCGACTTCGCGCTGGCTGCGAGTTTCGGTTTGCCGCTGAATTGCAAATGATTCCACAAAAATCCGTAGGATTTGTCCGCTACGGAAATCATATACTCCCAACCATGTCCGCCGGGGAAGACGTGAAATTCGTGCTGAATTCCGGCCTTTTGCAAGCGTTCAGAGAATTGCCGGTTCGGTTCCGTAAAACCATAACGATCTTGATCGCCGACATCGAAATAGATTTTCAATCCGGCTTTTTTAATCGCAGCGGCGTTGCTGTCTCCTAAATCAACAGGGTTGTTGGCGCGGAAGAAATCTTCATCCGGCGGTTCGCCAAATAGTCGGCCAATCATCTGGGAAAGAAATTGCGCGCGCCGATCACTGCCCGAGGGCTTCGGCAATTCGATAAAGATGGCGGACGAATGCGCCGTCACCGACGAAAACATCTCCGGGTGTTTGAAAGCCAATAGAAGTGCACCAAAGCCGCCCATCGAAAGCCCTTGAATCGCGCGGCCTGCCGGTTTCCCCACCGTGCGATAGTTCTGTTCGATATAGGGGATCAAGTCTTTGATGATTGCGTCTTCATATTGCAACCCGTTTTTTGCATTCAGATAGAAACTATTCTGTCCGGCAGGCGCAACGATAATCATCTCGCCCAACTTACCGGCTTCGTGCAGCTTGTTGACCGCTGCCGCAACCCCACGCCGTTCGAACTCAAGTTCAGTTCCGTTCATCCCGTGCAGAAAGTAGAGAACCGGATATCGCTGCTTCTTATTCAGTTCGTAAGAGGCAGGCAACATCACGGCAAATTTCAACTCTTTGCCGAGCGCAGGTGAGTTCAGCGAAGCATAGTGCAACATCAGCGAAGACGCAGCCGGAGCCGACTGTGGCGAACTCGGATTCTGTGCACCGGCAACGAGCGACCCGTATCCGATCAACAGAACGATCAGCAGCGCAGGAATAGCGACGAGGGTGTGAGCGTTATTTCTTTTCATTGTTTAACGTTGAACCTTGCTCCTTCGCTCGGAAAGAGATCGAGCTCGAGGTTGCGAGCGGCAATGTCCGAAAGGTCAATCATCGCAGCTGCATTAATCGCGGCGGCAATCGAGAGCGCTTCACTAATCTCTTCACGGGTCGCGCCCGAAGCCAAAGCTTTTTTCAGATGGCCTTCGATACATCCCTGACATTTGGCCACAAATGAGGCGGCAATCGAAATCAACTCCTGCGTCTTGGTATCGAGAACTTTTGATTCGCTGAAATAGAGTTCACGATAAAACTCACCATAGATGCGGCGCATCTTCGGGTCCATCATCGAATAGGATGCGGGCGCTTGGGCTTGCGGTTTCGGATTGATCTCCGGGACTTCCGGCTCTTGTTCAACCTGAGGCGCGGATTTACTTTCCATATTTGTGCTGTCTCTCCTTGTGAAAAATTCGATGTCAAAGTCGGTTGCCGCTCTAACATCCCCTCTCGGAACTCACCATTCTATACGTGATGTTCCTCGATTCGGTCTCAAAGAACAAATCCGTAGCCTGATTTCACAAATTTTTACAACTGCATTACATCAGCAGACGTGGTTTTAGCATATCGCTCAGGCTATTTTCAATGATCTGCAATAGCCCTAGACATCCGCCATCTGCAATAATGGCCGCCCTGTACCGCCATCCGGTGCAAGGAGCAACATGAAAGATAACCGCACTTATAATCTTCTC
>CAYXVU010000074.1:6561-24576 GCA_964468725.1 uncultured Clostridia bacterium | reverse complement strand
GCAAACCGGAAACGCTCGTCTTTCACCCCGCAGCCGAAAGCCACGCTGTCGAATTTCCGCACAGCAGCGTGCGCATCTTTCGCGTCGAGATCAAACCACGGCTTGCCGCGCGCGCCTCTGAGTACGGGATCAACTTGCATCAAGCGGTTGAGGTTTACAAGGGGTGGGCGGTGTGGTTGGCAACGCGGCTCTACACCGAATTTCAAGAGATGGATGCCGTCGCGCCGCTGGCGATTGAAGGGCTGAGCATGGAGATCCTTGCGGAGTTTGCGCGGCAATCGCTTCATTCTACGGAGCGCCAGCCGCAACCCTGGCTGCGTCAGGCGCGGGAGCTATTGCACGAACATTTCGCTGAGTCGGTCACCCTCGATGACATCGCTGCCGCCGTCGCCGTGCATCCGGTCTATCTGGCGCGCGAGTTTCGCAAACACTTTCATTGCACCATCAGCGATTACGTTCGCAGATTACGCGTCGAACGGGCGTGCCGCGAATTGCGCCAAGCCAATCTCTCGATTGCCGAGATTGCTTGCTTGACGGGCTTCTACGATCAAAGCCATCTCACTCGATCCTTTAAGCGCGTCACCGGCATCACACCGGCTGAGTTTCGCGCGGCCTTTGGCCGCCCTTAATCTCGTACAAGCGGCTTGCAATCGTCCAATACCCGCAGGCCGCCCAACCGCTAGAATCGCAGGGGAATTTATTTCATTGCGATGAGGTGGTTTATGAAGTCAACGTTTCGAGTCCTCTGCTTTCTCTTCCTCTTTGCCGCAACGGCGGTCGCGCAAGAGTCTACGGCTAACCCGATGTTGATCGGGCAAGTCAGCGCCAATCAAACCCATGTCGCTTTCTCCTACGCGGGAGATATTTGGCTAGTGGAACGCAGCGGCGGAACGGCGCGACGGCTGACCACCGATCCGGCTGACGAAGACTTTCCGCGCTTTTCACCCGATGGCAGCAAACTGGCCTTTTCGAGAATCCTCGGAGGCGGCAGCGACATCTTCGTTATGCCCGCGCAGGGCGGCGAAGCCAAACGCCTGACCTACTACCCGAAAGCCGATGTCGCACTTGGATGGTCTGCCGATAGCAAAACCATTCTCTTTCTCTCGACGCGGGATGAAGAGGCAACCTCGCGCCTCTATACCATCGCGGCGGATGGCATCTATCCGACCATGCTGCCGCTGCCGGAAGCCGTCAACGGTTCGCTTTCACCGGATGGCAACCGCATCGCCTATACGCCCTACGATTTTTTGAACACAGAGTGGCGCTATTACCGGGGCGGCATGGAGGCGCATATCCTACTTGCTCAACTGACCGACGGCAGCATCGAACGGCTGCCCGCAGGCGATTACAACGACCGATACCCGATGTGGGTCGGCGACAAGGTCTACTTCCTCTCCGACCGAACAGGCACGGCGAATCTGTACGTCTATGATCTGAAAAGTAAGCAGACGAAATCGCTTACCGCCTTTGAAAAATATGGCATTCGTTCGGCAACTACGGCAGGCGACGCCATTGCCTTCGTGCGCGACGGGCGCATCTATCTCTTTGACCTCAAGAACAATCAAGCGCGCGCCCTCAACATCCAAGCCAGCCCCGACACCGCACAACTGAATCCGCGCGCGGTCAATGCGGCGCGTCAGATTCAATCCTTTGCGCCCTCCGCAACAGGTGATCGAATTGTATTCGGAGCGCGCGGCGAGGCTTTCATCTTTGACCCGACAACCGGCGCGGCAAAAAACATCACGCGCAGTTCCGGCGCTGCCGAACGCGAAGCCGTCATCTCACCCGATGGGCGATGGTTAGCCTATTTTTCCGATGAAACGGGCGAGTATCAACTTCACGTGCGCGCCGCCGATGGCGAAGGCGCTGTCAGAAAGATCGCCATCGAACCGAAGCCCTCATTTTATCGTGAACTGACTTGGTCGCCCGATTCCAAAAGACTAGTCTTCTCCGATAAGCATCTCTCCTTGTGGCTTGCCGACATTGACAAAGGCGCAGCGCGCAAACTCGACACTTCGCTCTACTCATTGCAAGATCGCTACTATCCGAACTTCTCGCCTGACGGTCGGTGGCTCGCTTACGCCAAAGCGCATCGCAATCGCCTGCGCACCATCTACCTCTATGACACCTCATCGGGCAAGACGCAACCGCTCACGGATGGCTCGGTGCATACCGAATATCCGGTCTTCGATCAAAGCGGCAAGTATCTCTACTTCACCTCAAGCGCCAACGCGGGGCTGAGCGAATTTGGTTGGGGCGTCCTGTCCGGCGAGGTCATGCGACCGATTATCACACGTCGGTTGCACGCGCTCATTTTGCGCAACGATTTGCCTTCGCCGCTGCTAGCCAACGGCCAACCGAACCCCGACGCCAACCTCAGCGATACAAACATTCCGACGCGCATCGATTTCGAAAACCTCGAAAGCCGTATCATCACCTTTCCCATCGATGCGCGCGATTATGCAGAGTTGGCCGCCGGAAAACCCGGCATCGTTTATGCCGCGACCACCGACTGGCCGAAGACGCCGGGCAATATCGGCGACCAAACGCTGGCCGTCTATCGCTATGACATCAGCAAACCGCGCGAAATCAAACCGCTGGTCGAAGACATCACGGCTTCAACCTTCTCAGCCAATGGCAGCAAGCTGCTCTATCGGAAAGGAGGGAATTGGCATTTAGTCTCTGCTGATGCCGCGCCCAAGCCGGATGACGGACAGCTTGATCTGAAAGCCCTTGAAGTGACCATTGACCCGCGCGCCGAATGGCGGCAAATCTACCGCGAAGCTTGGCGCATTATGCGCGACTACTTCTATGACGCGAACCATCACGGCCAAAACATCGCTGAATTAGAGCCTCATTACGGCCAGTACTTGGCGACGACGGTGCGTCGTCAAGACCTGAATAGCTTGCTGCGCATGGCGCTCGGTCACATTTCGGTTTCCCATCTCGGTGTGGGGGGCGGTGACGTGCTGCCGCAGGGCGGCGGTGGCGGCGGCAATATCGGACTGATCGGCGCAGACTATCGCATTCACGAAGGGCGTTATCAATTCGCTCGGGTTTTGCGTTCTGCTCATTTTACGGCTTCGAATTCATTGCTGAGAGCGCCGCTCGATCAACCGGGGATGAACGTTAAAGAGGGCGAATACTTGCTGGCGGTTGACGGTCAAGAGGTCACGGCAACGAAGAGCGTTCACGCCTATTTTGAAAACAAAACCGGTCGCCCGACAAAGATCGCCATTGGCGCAAAACCCAATGGCGAAGGGGCGCGCACCATCACCGTCATCCCGGTTCCCGGTGAGCAGGGGTTGCGCCGCGCCAACTGGGCAGAACGCAATCGCCGCATCGTTGAGCAGTTGAGCGGCGGCAAACTGGCCTATATCTACGTGCCGGATTACGGGCCAAGCATCATGGAAAACTTCCTGCGCGGCGTGCTCGGTTATCGGGGTGAGAAGCAAGGCTTCATCATTGACCAACGCTATAATGGCGGCGGCATCACCTCCGATTTTATTATCGAGTTGCTCCAACGCCAGCCGCTCTATCATTACATGTTCCGCGATGGCGAAGACATCGCCACCCCGACCAATCCCGTACCGGGTCCGAAAGTTCTCATCATCAACGAGCAGAACGGCTCAGCAGCCGAGACCTTTCCCTTTATGTTCAAACTCGGCAAAGTGGGAACCATCGTCGGCAGGCGCACCGCCGGTGGCGGCATCGGGCCGTATGTGTTTTCTCCCGCCTTCATTGACGGCGGCAGGGTTCAACTGCCGAATCGCGCGGCTTTTAACTCACAGCGCGGCTCTTGGGATGTTGAAAATCATGGCGTCGAACCCGATGTGGACATCGAAATTTTGCCGAAAGATTTTCTCGCAGGCCGCGATCCGCAACTGGAAAAGGCCATTGAGATTGCCTTGAAGCAATTGCCGACGGTCAAACCGACGGTCAAAGTGCGCCCTCCGTACCCTGTTCATAAATGAGTTTGTGAAGCGAGCGTCTTCACGCCGCGCAGTGGGGCAAGCGCCATTGCCCCGCTGCTCTTTTTTCTCCCGCGTAGCCAATCCTTCCTACTTTGCTTTACCCTCTTTCTGACAGAGTGATTCGAATCGCCTCCTCACTACGCGTCTCTCTGTATCGGGCAGAAAGTAGTTCGCTCTTAGGGCGCTGCCCAATTCCATTTCAGAGGCGGCAACCATACACGCCGGAATAGGAGAATCATGCTCAAACAAACTTTGAAACCGTTCTGCGCCGTGCTGCTGGCCAGTCTGCTATTGATGAGCGCCGCGGCACAAAATCGCCCGCAAGACCGAGTCACCATTGATCAAAAGATTCAATTTCAACGCGGGCGCAGTTCGGCCATCATCAACAAAAAGATTCGGCTCGGCCAAACCCACCTCTATCGCCTGACGGCGCGCGAAGGACAGGCGATGACCCTAACGCTCATCACCAAAGGGCGCACCAGTTTCACCCTCTTTGCGCCCGGCGGTGTAGTGGAGGAAGCCGATGGCGTAAAGAGATGGGAAGGTCTACTTGCGGAATCGGGCGAATACTTGATCGAAATCGGCACCGATACGACGACGAGCTATACGCTTGAAGTCATCATCAAATAATTTTTTTCGCCGATGATTCGGTTTCTCTCCGGGTTGCGCGTTAAGCGATGGAGGGGATGAGTTGGAAGCGCCTCTGTAACTAGCTTTCGACTCATCTCTTCACTCGACCATTGAGCAAGGAGAAATGAACGTGAGAAAGAGATTCGCTATGGCGCTATTGCCCGTCCTATTGATTGCCTCCGCTGCTTTGCCGCAGCATTCGCGGTCTCACAGCCAACCGAGTGCCCCGCTGGAGTGCCCCTCATCGGCATCCTCGTCCGATTGTCAAACCTTTTTTGGCGAAGCCGCACAACTCGGCAACGGTACGATCCGTTCCTGGGTGAAGTTGAATCTTGATGGGCAACCGTCATCTGTCGGAGTGACCTTTACTGAAGCGGCGTTGACCGGCTTGCCGGTGCGCAACCCGGAAGGGCAACACGGCTGGGAGTACAATCTGGCGCTGCCGCCGCAAGCTGCCAAGACGCCCTTCAATCACATCGGCATCAACTGGAATCCGCAAGGCCATGAGCCGGAACCGATTTATGGCATCGGCCATTTCGATTTTCACTTCTACATGATTTCGCAAACCGAGCGCGCCGCCATTACGCTGGAAGACGACGGCATGGCGAAGTTCAAAAAACTGCCCTCTGCTGAATTCGCCCCGCCAGACTACTTCTATGCGCCGGGGTCAGAAGTCCCGCAAATGGGCGCGCATTGGGTGAATCAAAACGCTCACGAGTTTCATGGCCACGCCTTCACAACGACGTTTATCTTTGGCAGCTACGATGGGCGCTTCATCTTCTGGGAGCCGATGATCACCAAATCATTCTTGGAATCGAAGCCGAACTGGCTCGAAGCGATCAAACAACCGGCGCAGTTTGAGAAGCCCGCTTACTATCCAACCCATTATCGGGTCAGCTACGACGCGCAGCGTAAAGAGTACAGCGTTGTGCTCGAAGGGTTAACCTTGCGCTAAGCCATCAGAGGCAGAATTCCAATACCGAATGGCAAAACCAGATGAGAAACCTTCGTTGAGCGGCGGTCAGAGACCGCCGCTCAACCCCCTCAGAGCGATTGGCAACGAGAGATTAAGAGGTAAGCTTTTTCGCCAACTCGGCAAAGCGCGGGTCGGCGCGCAGGGTATCGAGGCGCGGGTCTATCTGCAAAAAATTAAAACCGTGGGCGCGCGTGGCTTCGGCTTTTGCCAGCCACGTAAACGCGGCATCGAGTTCGCCTGCCATCGCATAGGCGACTGCCGTTTCATACGGCAACGCCTCCATCGCCCGGCGTTCGCGCCGGGTAGCCGCAGCTTTTTGAATCGTTTGCCGTGCCTCTTCCTTCTTGCCGCCACCGGCTTGCACTTGCGCCAGAATCATTGGCCACTCAATCTCTTCATCGCCGCTGAACCCTTTTTCCTGTTGATAGGCTTGCAAGGCCGCGTCATAGTGGCCGAGCATTTGATACGTCCACCGCATCACGCGATGCGCCGGTATCAACCCGATATCCAACTCTAATGCGTGGCGACAGTCAGCGAGCGCCTCGGTATACCTGCGCCCGTAATAATAGATCATGCCGCTCGCCGAATGGATGATGGCCGAACGCGGGTCGAGTTGCTGCGCGATTTGGATTTCGGCCAACGCTTCGCTCTGTCTGCCCATCGCTGACAAGACGATTGCGAACCAGTGATGCGCCGTCGCATAACTAGGATTCAATTCGATGGCGCGCCGAAAAGCTTGTTCCGCTTTCGGGCGATTGCGGTCATGGTAAAAGAGCACATAAGCCAGCGAAGCATGCGCTTCGGCAAGCTGTTCGTCGAGCGCAATCGCCCGCTTGCCATTCTCTTTGGCACGCAGGTAGGCATCAGGAGGCGGCGGCGCTTGATAGAGGTTCAATAATCCGTAGCCGTCGGCCAAGCCCGCATAAGCGAGGGCGAACTTCGCATCCTTTTTGCTTGCTTGCTCGAAATAGTCGAGCGCCGTCGTGATGCCGGAAACCGTACGTTTGCTCAGATGGTAACGCCCGATAAGATAGAGTTGGTAGGCTTCGCTATTTTCGGTATAGCGTTTGGCCAATTGCTGCTTTTCGCTCTCTGTCGGGTTTGTAAGCGCGCGCGCTGCGCTGTCGGCGATGATATTTTGCATCGCCGAAATTCTCCCCAAGCGATCTTGCAGGCTTTCACCCCATACCACCGTGCCATCTTGCGTGTTGATGAGCTCGGCAGAGATGGCCAGATCATCGTTGCTGCGTCGCAGCCGACCTTGCAGAATATAACGGACTTGCAATTCGCTGCCGATTTGCTGGGCGTTCATCGCCGTCACCAAATACTGCTGTCCGGCGCTTGCCGGTCGCACAGCGAGTTGTTTGATCTGGCCAAGTTTGCTGGTCAAGACATCCGCCAGCCCGATGCCGAGCAGATTTTCAAATTCGCCTTCTGCTTTGAACGGCAGGACGACGAGGGAGGTTTTTGCGCTCGTCGTCATCGCATCATTGGGCGGCGTGTGAACGAAGGTTTGATCTCTCGTCACCGACACACGAAGGCTCATATAAAAATAGGCGATACTGGTGATACCCAGCGCAACCGCCAACAGAAGGAGCAGGGTTGCGCGCCGCCCAAATCGGCGCGGCGCGGCGGGGGCAGGTTGTGCCCGCTCTTCGGCAGCGAAGTTTTGCAGTTCCGACTCGCCGTCCTTCGCAGCCGGTTTCGAAAGCGGTTGCAAACCTTTGAGAAAAGGGCTAAAGCGCGGGTCGCCGCGCAATGGATCGAGCGCCGGGTCGGCAGACAAACAGAGCAACCAGTGGTCGCGTACGGCAAGAGCTTTCTCTAACCAGGCGAAGGCGGCGTCCGGCTCGCCGAGCCGGGTATGGATGAGGGCGAAGTAAAATGGCGGCACGTAGCGATCTTCGGCTAGGGCTTCGAGTTCGCTGGCGATGCGGCGTGCTTCGCCGCTCTGACCGGCAGCAGCCAGAGCGCACGCCTGCCCCCACAGCGTAATCGTCGCGCGGTTCGAGATTTCGACAGCTTGCTTCGTCGCCGCCACGGCCTCTTCGTGCTTGCCCAATTGGGTGTACACCCATCCGAGTCCGTCCAACGCCAAGTAATAATCGGGTTCGATGGCGAGCGCGCGTTTCAGTTGCACAAGCGCGTCTTCGGGGCGGCGCGCATAGTAGAGACTAAAGGCGAAAGTCGTGCCGAGCGAGGCCGAACGCGGGTCTAACTCTATCGCGCGGCGCATCTCTTTGATGGCTTCGTAGCCCTTGCCGCGCAGCCCGAGCAGTTGCGAGTACCATTCGTGCGCTTGCACATAGTTCGGGTTCAGTTCAATGGCGCGTTGAAACAGGCGCTCGCTTTCGCTGATGTCCCAATCGTAAACCATCGCCGTAAAACCGAGCGAGGCGTAGGCTTCGGCCAGCGAGTCTTCGAGCCGTATGGCTTTGGTTGCTGCCTCTTTTGCCGCTGCGAAACATTCGGCGGGCGGCATTACCGAATAGAAACCCAACCAATTGTAATAATCGGCCACCCCGGTGTAGGCGCGCCCATATTGCGGGTCGAGAGAGATGGCTTCGTGAAAGGCGACAATGGCTTTCGCCAATCCATCCTCCGTATGCGTATGCCAATAGTGCCGACCGCGCAAGTAGGCTTGATAGGCTTGCGGGTTGTTCGTGCCGCGACGCACTAAACTCTCCTGCTCTTCGATGGTCAGTTGCGGAATGATGGATTCCGCGACCTGCCGCGAAATCGAGTCTTGCAAGTTGAGAAAGTCCGCAGGGCTTTCATCAAATTGCGAAGCCCAGACCACCGAGCCATCGCGAACCTTGACCAACTGCGTTGAGACGCGCAGGCGGTTGCCCAGTTTGATAATGTGGCCGTCAATGACGAAGTCTACGCCGAGCGCGTAGCCGACCGTGAGCGAATCGTCTTCGGGCGTGTTGCGATTGATAACCGAACTGGTCGGGCGCACGGCGATGCGACGAATGCGACTGAGGCGCGTGATTAGCGAGTCGGCCAATCCGATGCTCAGATAGGTATCGCTACTGTCCGGCATCGTGCCGCTCGCCGGGTTGATGATTTTGAAGGGCAGCACAGCAAGCGATTTCGACCATCCTTCCGGCGTCGCCTCTAACAGAGCGCCGCCCATGAAGGAGAACTCCGACGAGATAGAAATATCCATACCATCGAGAAACCGTTGGATGTCGGCGGCAAAATCTTCGACCTGACCATAGCGGCGATGCGGCTCTTTGCGTAGCGCCTTCATGATGATCTTATCGAGGTCGCCGTAGAGTTCCCGTTGCAACTCTTCGCGCGAGGTGTTGCGGTCGCGGCATAGAGCATCGAGGGGGGGCGTGCTGCTCTCCGCGCTCAACCGCGCAATCAGCTTGCTCGGCAATTCCGGCTCTTGTTCGCAGATGACGCGGGCGATCTCTTCCGCCGAGCGATTGGCGAATTGATAGACGCGCTGGCCGAGCAACAGTTCGTAGAGCATCACGCCGAGGCTGTAGACGTCCGATGCGGGCGTTAGCCCCTCGCCGCGCACCTGTTCGGGGCTGGCATATTGAGGCGTCATCATCCGCACAACGGTCTGCGTTTGATCGAGGGTGATTTCCGCCGCTTCGGTCGAGAGCAGCTTGGCGATGCCGAAATCGAGCAGCTTGGGCGTGCCGTCGGCGGAGACCATGATGTTGCCGGGTTTGAGGTCGCGGTGAATGATTAAATTCTGATGCGCGTAGTTGACCGCGTCGCAAACCTTCAGATAAAGCTTCAAGCGCTCGCGGATCGTCAACCGATGGTAATCGCAATACTGATTGAACGGTTGACCTTCGACGTACTCCATCACGAAGTAGGGCACGCCCTCTTCGGTTGTGCCGCCGTCAAGCAAGCGGGCGATATGCGGATGCTCCAGGATGGCAAGTATCTGGCGTTCGGTGCGGAAGCGGCGCAGGATGAAATCCGTATCCATGCCCTGCTTGATAAGTTTGATGGCAACCCGTTTTTGAAAGACTTCGTCAGCGCGCGTCGCCAGAAAGACTGCGCCCATGCCGCCGCGCCCGATTTCGCGTTCGAGGCGATAGGCTCCCAAACGACGCCCGATCAGCGAATCGGAGAACTCCGGCGGCGCATCAAGCGGCAAGGTCTGGGCGAAAAAGATATCGGGACTGTGTTCGACGGCAGGGGATTCGATAAAGTCGCCAGCGCGATCATAAGCGGCGAGGAGCTTTTCGACTTCGCCGCGCAACGTTTGGTCATCGGCGCAGGCGATGGCAAGAAAGGCTGCGCGCTCGCTCGTCGGCAGATCGAGCGCCCGTTGAAAAATCTCTTCGATTTGCAACCAGCGTTTATCAGCCATGGAGGAAACCGTTGTCGGTTAGTTACCGTCGGCGATTCGCCATTCTCAATCTAACCTCTCGCGTCTTCACAGGCACACAGCAGCCGACAACTGCCAAACGATCATTGACTCGCCACTTCGTTATAGAGCCAGGCTTTCGCCAATCGCCAATGGCGAATGACGGTCGCAGTGCCAATTCCGAGCGCTTCGGCAGTCTCTTCGATAGACATGCCGCCGAAGAAGCGGAGTTCGACCAGTTGGCTCTTTTGCGGATCCATCTCCGCCAACCTCTTGAGCGCCTCATCGAGCGCCACCAGACTTTCGGCGCGTTCGTCGGAGACATCCATAACCCCTTCGTCGAGCGAGAGTTTCACCCCGCCGCTGCCGCGCTTTGCGGCCTGCCGATTGCGCGCGTGATCGACCAATATGCGGCGCATCGCCTGTGCGGCGATGGCGAAAAAGTGGGCGCGGTTTTGCCACCGCACGCGCCGTTGGTCAATCAGTTTCAGATACGCTTCATGGACGAGCGCCGTCGTTTGTAGCGTATGCTCTTCGCGTTCGCGGCGCAGATAGCGTCCGGCCATCTTGTGGAGTTCGTCATAGACCGCTTGCATCAGTTTGTCGAGCGACTCCTGTTTCCCGTCGCTCCAATCAACCAACAACTGTGTGACATCGCTTTCGGCATTCATACTCATAATCGTTTATCAACCTCAAACCGCGCCCCCCATTGTACCTCACGGCGGGGTAGCGATGTCAGTATCACTCTCTGTGCGTCTCTTCAAGACGACCGACCGTTCAAGGAGCAGTCGGCGCATAATAGCTGGTGCGGCCATGCACGCGGTATTCGGGATGGTCGCGCACCGTGATCTTGACGCGGCGCAGGTTGCCGTCTCGCGCCGCGTTGGTCGGATAGTAAGCCACCACGTAACGATGATTGATGTCGGTAAGAATCTGTTCGTAAATCGTCTGCGCCCGTTCGGGCGACTCCAAAAATGCCGCCCAACCGCCGGTTCGTTCCGCAACCTGCAAGGCAGCCTGTTGCGCTTCGGCAAATCGGTCGGTGTAGAGCTTCGCCTTGGCATCATTGAGCGGGAAGATGCGGGCGTGCCGCTGGTATTCGGCATCGTTGGCAAACCGTGCGCGTTCGATTCGCTCTAGCAAACCGCGCCCGCGTTCGTACCGTTTGGCTGGCGGCAGGCCGGTCAATCGTTCGCTAGGGATGACGGTGTAGATGGTAGCCCGCGACTTTTCGGCAGCCGCATAGATGTCTTGCAAGCCGTAAGCGCGTTCGGGCATGTTGGCCAGATAATCATCGGCGTGCGGCTGGTCTCTGAAGGTGACCGCTTCATCACCGTCCGATTGAAAGATAATCAGGTGACGCGCTTCGTCATCGTTCACCAGTTCTCGCAAAGCCGCAAATAGAGCGGAAAATTGCAACGTGCGCCCGCGCCGCCAAGCGATTGCGCGCCCGAACCGATCTTCGCCTTTTAGCTTACCGGCCTGCTTCTCCAACCCGTCGAGCGCGGCGCTGAGTCGGGCTTTGTCGCCGGTGAAATCAACAAGCAGTTCAATATCCGCCGTGACGATGGCCATGCGGTCGGCGGGCGCAAGGCGTTGAATCAAGCTCTTTGCTGCGCTGATACTGGCCGCTAGAAACGGCAATTGGCTGCCGCTGTAATCGAGCACCAGCACCAGCGAGCGCGTGCGCTCGGCATCATCGCCGCGCGAAACCAATTCGACCGCTTGCGGCTGGTCATCTTCGGCGATGATGAAATCATCTTTGGTCAGCCCTGTGACGAAGCGCGCGGCAACCGGATCAGAAACCAAAATATCGAAAGCGACGTAGAGAGTCTCCAGTTTGAGCGTATCGGCATCGGTCGCCGGTAGAGGTCGGGTTGAGCGGTTTTTCTTGGTTTCGACGGCGGCCTGTTTCCGATCATCCCACTTCAGGCGTTTTAGGCTGGAGCCGAATTTTTCGCGTTTGAATTTTTCCGATTGCGCAATCAGGCCAGGTGCAAGCAACGTTATCAACAGGCAGCAACTCACACCTGCCGCATTCAGCTTATGGCCTCGTTTTCGCATCCTTAACCGAGCAGTATACCTGCATTGACAGCCGGTCGTCAGTTTGCGATGGCGAGGGCAATCTCGCTTTCAGGATTCACTGGCGGTTGACGACGAATCTGTGCCTACCGGCTAGGGCACAACTGGTTCGATGCCGAGCAGACGTTTCAATTCGCATTCGACGGTTGCAACGGAGAGGTTAGTCAGGCAATCAATCCGTTTGGCGCAGGCTCTGAATCGCGCCCCGAACCAACACGGCTCGCATTCCAAACCGAGACGTAACACTGTGACATTCGGAGGAAAATGTCCGAGCGTGCGATGCGGCGTCGGGCCAAAGATCATCACGGTCGGCACGCCGCTTGCCGCCGCAACGTGAGCAAGTCCGCTATCATTGCCGACCACCGCTCCGGCTGCGGACATCAATTCCGCCGTCTCTCGCAGACTGAGTTGGCCAACAAACGAGCGGACATGGGCGGGAAAGCGAAAAGGTGTGCCATCGGCTTGGCGCAGATCATCGTCAGTGCCGACAAGGATGACATCCGCGAAACGTTCGGCAAGCTGGGCAAAATGCGGCCAACGTTTGAAGGCCATCTCGCCGGTCTTGCAACCGGGCGCAATGATGAGCGTGCGCGAATCGGTCTTGATCCTCTCGCTCGGCGCAATGGGCAACCGGTAAAAGGGTCTGGCAGCGGGCGGATAGCCGAGTTGGCGGGCAAAGGAGAGATAATACTCTTGCTCGTCGCAATAGAAGACGGCGTCACGAGGGCGCGATAGGAGATTCGCTTTAGGCAACAAGCTGTTGCGATAGAGTCGCGCCAGTTGCCGCCAATAAAATGGCGGCACGGCGGGCACGATGATGTCGTAATCGCGCTTGAGCGGACTCTGTGAGCATCCTTCGTAGAGGGTACGAACCAGACTCCAACCGCGCAATAACTCCGCCGTCTCGCCATAGTCTGCATGCAGCAGCACATCGGTCGTACAGCCTAGTTCATCAAGCGCAACCAGCAGCGGCGTTGCCAGCACGATGTTGCCGATGCCCGACGCCAGATGCACGAGAGCGCGTTTCTCTATTCTGCTTGTTGACATACCCCAGCCAGCGAGTTGAGCCTCTGATGGACGGCTCATGGCAAGGCGTGCCACGAGCGGTCTTCCGGTAAGACATACGCTTCGTTGAACAGATGCCACTCGATGGGAAAACTGCACAACCAAGGTCGCGCCATCAGCATACCACTCTTATCGAACTTCAGAATGCCATCGGCTTCACCCTCTAGACGTTCCGCGAAAAAGCTGCCCAATGACCGGTCGCCGATCAGATTCACTTTATGGGTGCGAAAGAGCTTCTTCTGCATGACCGCATAAAAACGCTCCAACCCGTGATACTCGCCGACGATGAAACGCGCGCGTTGTAAAGTTTCTATGTTGGCGCAACCGAGTACGGAGTGTTCGCATCCTTCACAGTCCATCTTCAACATATCAATCTCCGCGATGCCTTCCGCCTGTAGAAACTCCGCCAACGAGATGGGCGTGATGGATTGTTCCAGTCTGGCATAGCCGCGCAGATTGATCGGTCGTGTAATCAGTTCGTGATCGTCGGGCACAACCACCGAACCGCCCGTCCAGCCCGGCCCGGCCTCCGGCAGCCCTTTCAGGATGCTTAGAGTTGTCGCCTGCGGGCGCGGCGCTTCTCCCCAATCATCGGCAAACAGATGTTGAGAACTGAAGGCTTGATTGAACAGTTTGATTTCAGCGACGGGCGCTGTGCGAGCGCGGGCAATGTCATAGTATTCGCGCACGGCTTCAAAACCGTAGATGCGTGCTTTAGGAAAGTAGGCGTGCATCATCAGCGAAATATCGCCGACATTGACGCCCACATCTACAATGACTTCAATGGCTTTTTGTCCGGTCTGCTCAATGTAGTTTTTGATCGTCGAAAATTTATAACAGGCATTGCCTTCCATCTCACCCTTCCTCCTCACCTTGTCGATCTGACTTCCGGTTAGCGAATGTTCGATGCCGTCCTTCGATTGTGGCCTTTCGTGTTTTCCAGTCTGCGCTCTGTAGTCAGAAGCGCAGAAAGCTTCTGTTGCCGATTTATGGTTTCCGCCCCGGCGCATAGACGAAGAGTTTCCAGTTCATGCGGGTTGGCAGAGCGTGCGCTTGACAGATGCGCTCGGCAATACGATGCACAGCGTCTTGCCGCCAACCGGCGCGCAAAAACAGTTCGTGCCACCAGTGCCGACTCTTGATCGTGATATGCGATAAGTCGGCATCTCCGGCGAAGCGCGTCTCGCGCTCTTCATCCGTTCCATAGCACGCGATACTGGCCACCAGAGCCTGTTTTGTCCACTGTCGCGCCCGCTTCAGAAATTCGAGAGCTTGCCTTTCGGTCAGACTTTCGAATAGCGAAAACGCCGTCAGCACATCGAACTCCCGATCATAGGCCACCCGCTCAACGCTGGCGCAGGAAAGAAACGGCTTGACGGTTTTCTCCGCATGCTCAATGGCATAGCGGCTGTGATCGAATCCCCAACCTTCTTTCCCTTGTTCGCGCAGAGCACGCACCAGCAAACCTTTGGCGCAGCCTGCATCCATAAAGCTTTCGGCTTCGCTAAAAGTGTCGGTTATAAATGCAGCCGTCTCCCGAAACAGGTCTCCGAAGACCTTCCAACTATAGCCCTGCTCCCAGTTGCTCTTGAGCCCTCTGTCGAAATAGTCGGCATCATACCAGTCGCCAGCAATCGGCACAGCGGGGCGCAATGACCGAGTGCGCTCTTGTTGACGTAGGCATTTCCACTTCTGCGGGTTTCGGCGTTCCAGCAGTTCCATCAGCCGCTCTTTAGCCAGCGCGCCGACGGCTTCGGGAGAGTAAGCTTGTTGAATTCGTTGCGCCCCTCGCAGGGCGCGCGCTTTGGCGGCAGCACGCTGATGGTAGACGGCGCGCATCAGTTCGACAGCATGTTGAGCGTCGGGTTCCGCCCACTTCATGTGCGGTTGATAATAGATGTAGGGCTGACGCACTTGACCGAGATGATAGCGCACTAAGAAATGCTCTTCGTCGCTGAGGTATTCGAGCGGCCCGGAGTAGTTGGTAGCAATGACCGGCGTGCCGCGCCGCGCCGCATCAAAGAGCGGGTAGCACCACCCTTCCCCGCGATGCAACGACACATAACAATCGCCGCGCTGATGCAAGGCTTCGACTTCGGCTTCCGACCAGCCTTCGCAGCGCAGTTCCAAGCGCGCCTTCGAAGGGATCTGTCTGCGAACCTGCTCGACCGTCTGCTGCGCCGCGTGCGCCGCATGACCGCTGGTCTTGATAATCAACACCGCATCGCTTTGCTGCGGGAAGGCGCGCAAAAAGGCTTCGATCAGTTCGCGCGGCCCTTTGCGATCTTGCCATTCGAAGAGGCTGTAAAAGATGAAATCATCGGGAGCGACCCGCAAAAAATGGTTCGGCTGCGGCACATCGCCATTGAAATGGGTCGGCAGAATCGCATGCGGCAATTTGAAGACCGAGGTGCTGATGGCACGCTGAAAAGTGGCCACGTTGAATTCGCAGGGCAACCATACATCCATCACATGATTGAGGGCATTGCGCCATTGTGAGGGCATCACATCAGTCTCCCACACCGTCATGCCGATGGCATTCGGCAAACGAAAGGCAGTGCGCGCCCATTGCGGCGGGATGCCGTGAAAGAGATGAAAATCCGCCTCGATCTTTCTGCCTACCAATTCTTCGATCAACGCATCGCGCACTTGTCGCGGATGACGATTCATCTCGACCACCGATAATTCGATACCGGCGCGATGCAGCGCGTGAATGTAGGCGCGCGCCGCTTGCCCGTAGCCCGACGCATCGAAGACATAACCGTAGTACTGAATGGCGATTTCACTCATGACGAACTTCCTCACTTCATTGTTGAATGCCAATTATCGGCAACCCACTGCCGACAACCGTTTTCAACACCTCTTCTGGCGTCAAGGTCTTCAAACATTCCAGATGATATTGGCAATCGCGGCGTCCCCACGGGGTGCGGCGACAGGCGGGTTCGCAAGCCAACCCTTTGGTAATCGCAACCATGTTGGCGACCGGCATCGCTTCGCGCGCCGGACTGGTCAGCCCAAAGATGCCGAAGGTCGGAATGCCGAGTGCAACCGCCAGATGCATCAACCCCGAATCGTTCGACACCAACGCCGCGCATTCTTGTATGAGCGATGCGGTTTCCGACAAACTCAGTTTGCCGACAAAGTCCTTCGTCGTCTCCGGCCAGGTGAACGAGCGTCGAAAATAGGTGTCGCGGTTATCCGCATCCGCCGGTGTGCCGATGATCGCCGCGCTCGGCAGCAAGCGCGCCAAGCTTTCGAAGCCATGCCATTTCTTCCATGGCCATCCGGGTTTGCAGCCCGGATGCAAAGCAATTGTGCCCTGCGGCAGCCCGAAATCCCTCTTTTCCGCTCTCGCAAATGGCGCAGGCAACGCCGCCGTCCAGCCGACAGCGCGGGCAATGGCTTCGACACAACGTTGGTCACCTTCCAGCAACCACTGCTGGCGTTGAAAAGCGAAACGCTGGCGGGCGCGCACGTGGGTCTGCAAACTCGAGCTCCAAACCGTGAAGGTGGCGATGTCGTAGCTTTGTTCAGGGAGTCCGTCGAGGCGTTGCTCTTTGTCTTTACACCACGCGCTCGGCGTGTAGAAGAGTCGGCGAATCTCCGGCGCACCGTCGAGCAGGTGAACGGTGTCGAGATAATCGGGTGCGACGAGCACATCTACGCCATAGCCGAGGGCGTGAAAAACGCGCACCAATGGCGTGATGCGAAGAATGTCGCCGATGCCTCCGGCTGCGGTTACGAGGGCGCTGGACTGGCTCATACTCTCTCTTTAAGACGGGGGAAATTGTCCGGCATAAAAATCCCAATCGCCGCCTAACAATTCGCGAATGCGCTCCGCCGAATAGGGTTGGTAGCGATGGTCAGCCGTGCGTTTCGGGCTGGTATTGCCGCGATGCACCATCGCCACATAGAAGCGGTTGTCATCAAGCGCGACCATCTTTTGCGACCGACTGCTCCAGACAAAGCGCGTGTCTTCGCCGATGTTGATATTCGGAAACGGATGGACGCGCCAAAACGCTTTGGTATAACAGAGCGTCGCGCCAGCAACCCAAAACTTGCTGCCCTTCGGGTAGACGTACTGCCAGGCTCTATCGGCTGCCGGATCGTAAAAGAGCAGTTTGCTCACGCCGCATAAATCTGCCTGTGCAGCGAGCAACGCTTCGACTTGATAGGTCAGTCGCCAACTGGCCATCCAATCATCGTCATCCCAATGGGCGATGAGGTCGCCGCGCGCTTCTGCGCAGGCGAAGTTGCGCTTTGCGCCGAGCGTCATTTTGTGATCGGGTCGCAGATAGCGAATGCGCTCATCCTGCGCGGCGAAATCGGCAATCAAATCGGCGAGGCTGTCGCTGCCGTCATCGACAATAAGCAGTTCTTTGTTGGCATAGTCCTGCGCGAGGAAATAGCTAACCGCCTGCGGCACCAGCGCACGACGATCAGCGGTCGGCAAGATGCAAGAAAGCATCACAGGGTTCGCATCGTTTCGCATGGCAGTCTCTTCTTACGGAATGTCTGATTGGTAATGTTGCAAATCATCCTCTAAAAACCGATTGATCCATTCATTCAAATCTGGGTGCGCCCGTCGCGCCTGCTCGACAAGGGCTTGTGGATTGTCAGGCGGTCGAATAGCGAACTCTCGTTCGACCCACTCACGAAACTCTGCAATCCCCTCGCACGGCTGCTCGGCTTGTCCCCAGTATTCAACCAACCCTACCGAATCCTCTCCGAGCGCCAACAACGCGAGAAACTCCTCAAAGCCATTTGTCAAAACGGTGTTGGCAACCCCTTCTCCATGCAGATAGACGATAGGAGACTCTTCTAGCGGCTGTCCGTTGTACGACCAGTAGCCATAGAATGAAAGCAAGCCATCCTTCCCGAAAATCCGAAACTGCTCGCCAGCCTCTCGATTGCCGAGAAACCAATCGATAGCCTCCGCCGCGCCG
>CAYXVU010000074.1:0-6551 GCA_964468725.1 uncultured Clostridia bacterium | reverse complement strand
AAATCACAACTGATATAGCCGTCGGTCTGCTCGGCAAAATTTCGCAGTTTTTGTAACCACAGCGGCAGACTGTCGGTTGCCGAATTGGAGGTTGCACTCGAGTCGAGATTCACGGATCCTCCTTACATTGAACAAACCGCTTATACATCTTTATAGCCTCCCAAGCGTTGGCCTTTGATGCGGTCTTCGCCTGCGTGAATTTGTACGCGCACCTGGTTTATCAACTCGTCCTTCTCCACAGGCGAAAGCGTCGTCAGATTATTGATGTCTACCCAAACCGGGTCTGTATTGGGTCGGGAAGCAACCGCTTTCATGGCGACCACGTCGGCTTCTAATTCTTCCCTCAAAATCTTAATGGCTTCTTCTCGCTGTGCCTCATCATTGCCCGCCAGCGGAATAACCCGAGCGGCAATTTTAGCGCGCACTCCTGCCGCTGTCGCCGAACCTTTCGTGCCCCATGTACGACCGGCTTTGTGGCGTTTGTCTTGTATGTTGATGGTCACACCGCCATCCGCCTGCTTACCGGCAGCGGCAGCTTGAATGCGGCGTCCGCTGAAGACCGGCAGCGCGGCTACGCTCTTGAGCGCCTCGGCTTGGGGTTGATGATCGGGCGTCATGTCGTCGCGGGTTTGCACGGGCGAGGTGGCATAGGTTCCGACTAGGCCTTCGAGTTTATAGATCTCCTTGAACTGGGTGATGGAGACTCGATTCAAGATAGCTCGGAAGATTTCCGCCAGGTCTAATTCTAGCTTGTTGAGTGCCTTTTCTTTGCCGCGCACCTTCTCGCCTCGCCGCTTTGCTTTTTCCAGATTCTCTATCGTTTTGTCCATCTTATCGAGAATCTTGACGGCTCTGGGAACGCCTTCCTTATTGGCATCCGGAATGTTCGGGCTGGCGATGGCGCGGCGGAGGAATTCGCGCAACGCCATCGTCTCGCTGGAGATCATCACCTCTACCTTGTCCTGATCGCGGCGCACCCAGATTCGATGGGACTCGGCTCCGGCGCTGAATTTCTCATCCGGATAGTGCAGTTCTTCCGGCGCTTCTGGTTGTCCCGGTTTAGCGGGCGAATCCGGTTTTGCAGCCTGTCTGGCTGCGACGGGCTGTCCAGGCGTCGGTTTTTCGCCTTTGCCGCTGAACAGTTTCTTGACTGTCCCGACGACCTTTTCGAGCACCTTATCAATGGCGCGGTCAACGACGCCTTGCACCTTTTTGATGATGCCGACGACGGCATCGGCGATGCCGCCAAGTCCGATCAGGCGCGCCAGGAAGCCGATGACGATGGGAATCATGTTGCCGAGCGCGGTCTCGATCCAATTGGCCGCTTTGGCAATCGCGCCGCTGGCAATCTCGCTGACTGAGTTGAGCACCGCTTCGACGAATTCGATCAACCGGCTGGCGTTTTCGATGACGAACATCACGGTGTTGTAGATGGTAATCAACGCCTGAATGATCGCGCCGACGGGGTTGAACATGGTCAGCAATTTCGTCACCGCCGACTTGATGATTTGTGTAAGAATCCATTTCTGAATCTCGCCGATGACCATATCTTTCAAATTGCTGAGGTCGGCCTTGATCTTCTCCCACAAGGCCGCAGGCCCTTCGGTAATCAGGGCTTTGATATACTCGAAGACCTTCTCCAACATCGCCACATTGCGCTCGCCAATCAGTTTGACGGCTTTGGTGCGCAGGCGCTCGTAGGTCAATCCCAATACTTGCATCACCATCTTCAAGATCGAAGGCAACGACAAGTCTTTGGGAAGCTCCACTCCGGAACCGGCCATTGCGCCGAAGAGCCATTTGATGAAGCCGCGTTCGAGGTGCACCAAAAAGCGTTCGCGGAACTGACTGAAGCCTTGCTTGATGGCGGCCAGCAGGTTGCTGAGGAAGCCGATGGGGTCAGAGATAATCTGCTTGATTACCGACCAGCCTTTGCGCAGCGCAGCCATCAGTTTGTCTTTGAATTCCGAGAGAATCTTGACGATTTCGCCAATCGCTTCGGCCAGTTTGTAGATCGCGCCTTTGTTCTCTTCTTCGATCTTCTTGGCGATGGCGGTGGCTTGATCTTGCGCCTCTTTGTATTTGGCGGCGAGCTTCTGCGCCAGATCGTTTTGTTTATCTTCGACGCCGCGCCGCATCTCGTCAAAGCGCGAAGAGACCTCTTTCTCTGCCGCTTTGCCGACGGCTTGCAAATCTTTCGGCAGGCTGGCGACATAGGTCTTAATGCGCGTCTGCCCTTTGTCTATCTCTTTCTTCGCTTCATCGAGTTTGGTTTCCACCAAGTCGGCAATCTGTACGATGAGCGCGTCCATCGCTTCCGTGAAGAGATTCATATGGCGTTGAATGATGGATTTGACGCCGGGGACTAGCGGGCGGAATTTATCGGCCAGCCATCTGCCTTTGCCGCGAATGCCGCTGTAGCGTTCGTCTTTGTAATCTTCGATCTCTTGGCGCGTGTCTTCTTTAAGCGCCGTCAGGTTGCGCGTGACGCCTCTATCGAAAGTTGACATCACCTGCGAATCGAGCGTCGAGAGCTTGGTATCAACTGTGCGCTTGGTCTCGGTGTAGATGCCTTCAATTGTATCGGCGACCTCTTTGCGACGCTTTTCGTCCTTCTCTTTCGCCAACTCTTGCTGCGATTTGACTGACACCCCGGACTTCTTTTTGACGCCGAGCAGCGAGGCGACTCCGCGTTTGGCCTGCAACTGCGCTTGCGCCATGGCGCGACCGAGCACTCCTTTTTCACCGGCGCGATATTTGGCGGGCGAAGCGTCGGCAATCTTTGCGACACTCGATTTGGCAGTGAGGACAGCGCTAAAGCGCGGGTCATTGGCTTTCTTCATCTGCGGTTCAGTGATCTCCGCATCGTCCATCATCTGCTGCGCGTCTACTTTGTTCTGCTGTTGCGTAATCTCGGTTTCGGGTTTGGGCGCGGGCATCGCCCGATTGCCTTGCACGAGGGGCGTCGGCACGGCGGGGTCGGCGGGCATCGAGGTGACCGCCTTGCCCGGCACTTTGCCGGTATCGGGAGACTTCGTCGAAGCCGCTTTGATTTCGCCCGTCGCGTCGTCTTTCTGCTCGTTGACTTTGCCGGTGACCGCGCCTTCGAGTTCGGCCTTCTTGTCGCTGTCCATGAAGCTACCCGCTTCGTCCAAATTCGCGGGCATGACCTTCTTGATCTCGGCGCGCAGCAGGGCAAGAAAGGCATTCGGTTTTGGCTTTTCAGCCTTCGCAGCCTTCATGCTGTCAACTTGATTGGCTTTGGCTCCCGCCAGTTTTTCATTGAGCGGCGGTTTGGCAGCGGCTTGCGCTTCGTTGGCTTTCTTCTTCGCGGGCGGATGTTTTTTAAGAGTGGTCGCGCCGCGACGCACTTGCCCGGCGACCCGTTGAAAGCGCGGGTCGCTTTTGGGCGGCTCAGGCGGTTTGATCTTCGATTTTGGGATTCGCGCTACGAAACGCATATCTCGCTCCGCTTCGTCATTGGCAATTTGGCTTCCTTTCACCGGCTAGGCAATCACCCCGATGACATCCACATTGCCAGCTTGGCCGATTTGCCCGATCACCAGCCCTTTGGCAAAGCTTATGCACGCGCACGTTTTGCAGATTGACGTTGCGACCGCGTTCAATCGGCGCGCGGACAAACGGCGACACAGGATTGCCCGCGCCTGCCGTTGCTTCGTTAGCAGCAGGCGGCGGCAAACGAACCAGTGGAGCAACCCGATGTCCGCGTTGCGTCACCCGTTTGGGAGCGCGCGGGGTAGCCGTCCGTCTAGGCGCAGACGGCGGCGGTTGCGCCGCGCTGAGCGGGCGAGTCGGAAACTCGACTTTGCGTGCTCTGCTTACCATCGCAATTCGTCTCTCACCCGACGCTCATTGCCGTCGCGCGGCGCAAGGGGCAGACGGCTCCGCCCTTGCGATATTCACGCTGCACGGCAGCCTCCAAATGTGCGGACGAAACCGTGCGCCCTTCTTCGAGCGCTAGCATCGTCGCGTGCAAAGCTGCGTTGCGAATCTGCCCGCCGGTCATCGTACATCGCGTCGCCACTTCTCTGAGCAGCAACCCATCAATGGTGTGGGCTGCGGGCAGATGCAATTGCCAGATCGTCCAGCGTTCGGCTGCATCCGGCGGTACAAACTCAACGACGACATCCAGACGCCGCCGAAAGGCGCTATCAATGCGTTCGCCAGCGTTGGTCGTCACTAGCAGAATGCCTTCGAAGGTCTCCAAGCGTTGCAGCAGGAAGTTGGTTTCGAGATTGGCATAGCGATCATTCGAGTTTCGCACTTCCGTGCGTTGGGTCAGCAACGCATCCCCTTCGTCAAGCAACAAGATCACGTCCAACTCTTCGGCGCGCGCCAAGACTTGGCTCAGATTCTTTTCCGTCTCGCCGATGTACTTATTGACCACCGACGACAGATCGAGGCGATATAAGTCTTTGTTGAGGACTGCGGCCAGCAGCCGTGCGGCCAGGGTTTTGCCCGTGCCACTCGGCCCCGACAGCAAGGCTCGCACCCCGACATTGCCTTGCCCGCTGAAGGCCAACCCGGCAGACCTGTGCAGGCGCTCGCGTTGGCGGCAACGCGATTCCAAGTTGTACAACTCGCTGAGCGTATGAGCGCCGACAGCCAGATAGCTCCAATCGCCTGTGGCTTCGATATGCTCCGCCAGCGTGTCGAGCATCTGCCGATTCAAGGTGCGGCTGGCACGCTGAATATCGGGTTTACTGATGCGCTCGCGTCCGTCAAGCGCCGCATACGAAAGAGCAATCTTTGCGGCGCGTCGCAGGTTGCCGCTGGTCAGGCGAAAGCGTTCGCTGATCTCATCAAGGTCTTCCGCCGCACGCTTTTCGAAGGCTGCCTGCCAATGCTGACGGCGCAACTCGACATCGGGCATGGCAACGGTCACCGTGATGGCATTCTCAACGCCCGCACCCGTTACGCCACCCTGTTTGCCTACAACGATTCCCACAGCGCCCTCGTAGCCGCGCATTTCGGGAACTTCGCAACTCTCGCCCGGCGCTAAATCGAAGGCCGCGACCGGCATCGCATTGAGCAAGGTGGCCAACAGGCCGACGACTTTCCAGCGTTCATCATCGGCTTTTCCCAAACCGCTCACTTCCAACACCCCGCGACCGGTCGCGCGCGCCAGTTGCCGCAGAATCGTTCGCCGACCGTTATGTTGCGGCCCGCGCACCACAACGGCGCGCACCTCGCCCGATTGCAGAAGCGGGGGCAACGATGCCAATTGTTCCTGCACTGCCGAAGGTAGAATCAGTTGCGGCGCTTCTGCACCGGGCAGCGACTCATCGTAGCGCAACCAAGCGGCGGGCTTTTCTGCTCTCTCGCCCCTGAGCGCATCCCACAACAGAAGGTTCGGTTGCAGCGCCCACTCCATACGCGGCGCGTCAGGGTTGCATACCTGTATCAGTCCGAGATCGAGTAATTGACGAAAGGCCACGCGCACAGCATTCATATTCTCCGGCGCGCGCCACCAGGCGCTGAGCAATCCAAGCGTCGGACGCGATTGCGTGCTGACGCTCTGAAGCCCATCGAACAGACAGCCGAAACGGGCGTCCTCTTCGATCAAACCGATGCCCATCAATAGCGTGACAGCGCGATGATCGAGCGCCGTCACCTTGCACAAGTTGCGCACAGGCAGAGGCTCGGTCATCGCCCCTTCCCACGCGGCAATCTGTTGCTCCCAATCGTCAACGCCAATCAAGCCGCGCGCGACCAACTCTTCGTGATAGCTCGACAGAAAGGGAAATTGCGCCAGCATCTCTTCGAGCGAATCGAAAGCTTGCACGGCTTGTTCGATGACTCGCGCCACCGCCGCATAGAAATAGATTTTGAAATGCTCTTCCGCTGTTGGCGTCAAATCTTCAAACATATTCCCTCGTTTGTAATCCATGACAAGCGCCGCGTTTCTTCCCTCGTTCGGCGCACCTTAGCAGCGCACAAGGGAAACGGGAATCGGCAAACCGTTCTCGTCACCGCTCTTAAAATGAAAGGTGACGAATCGCCCTGCCGCCGGAACCCATCCGGGATTGCGATCCAATCCTGATAAGCGAATTGCCACCGGCAATTCCGCCAACGAAAAGACAACATCCAGATGCGTAGTCGTTACCGCCACACGCGCACGTTGCCGACATAACAGATCACCCATCGCCTGCACATCGCTCATTCCCAACGCTCGGCATAACCGCACACGCACATAGGGCATCAGCCATTGCAGCCACCGCTGCACACCGAAGGCGTTGGCACAGGGCTGCAAGCTTTTGTCGCGGCGCAGTCGCGCACGGGCGTTGTGCGAGTAATGATTGACCGCTTCGCGCAATTGCTCTTTGAGGCGCGACGGTTGTGCAGGCATATCCAGCAGCAAAAAATTTTCACCGTGCTCAATGAGCAATCTCCCGTCGGCCACATTCCATCGCCAGACGGCGGCTGGTGGCAGTCCATTCAACCATTCAGCAGGCACGCGCCATCCTTCCGGAGCCTCAAAGCCCGCGCCCGGTTCCTCTTCTTCGCTGCGTTCGGCAAGCTCCGAAAGC
>CAYXVU010000073.1:0-24585 GCA_964468725.1 uncultured Clostridia bacterium | reverse complement strand
TTTGATTTTAGCCATCGTGGCGCATAGTCTAACATATTTCTGTTCGAGTACTTACTTTCAAAACTGTTAGAGACGAGTGTCTGTCCCAAAAGCTTTTCTTGAAAAGCCACTCCTTACGCAGGTAAGATAGCGCCCGCGCTATCCCAGTGGAGCGAAACTCAATTACCCTCTCGAACCCTGATAGCAGTTAAGTCCAGGCGCAGAGTTTGCCCGGACACTTGCAAGGAGGAATAAGCTTGAAAAAACTTGGAAGCCTATTACCCGTTCGAATACTCGTCTTACTTTCCCTTTTTCCACTCTCTGGTCTTTCGCAGTCCCAACCGACTCCGACTACCGACCGACCGCAACAGACTGAAGTTCGAGAAGACCGCAAACCCGACCCTTTGAATACCGGGACGTTTGCAGGGCTACGGTTACGCTCAATCGGTCCGGCGCTGACTTCCGGAAGAGTCATCGCCTTCGGGGTAGATGAGAAGAATCCGAGCACTTACTTTGTCGGTTCGGCTTCCGGAGGCGTTTGGAAGACAACGAATTCGGGCACAACATGGACTTCGGTCTTTGATAATGAAGGCGCTTACTCCATTGGAGCTGTGCAACTAGATCCGAAAAACCCGCTTACGGTTTGGGTGGGCTCGGGCGAGAACAATTCGCAGCGGAGTGTCTCTTACGGAGATGGCATTTACCGTTCGGATGATGGCGGCAAGTCATGGAAAAATGTCGGGTTGAAAAAATCCGAACATATCGGGCGCATTGCGATTGACCCGCGCGATTCGAATACCGTCTACGTTGCCGCGCAAGGGCCGCTCTGGGGGCCGGGTGGAGATCGCGGCCTCTATAAAACCACTGATGGCGGCAAGACCTGGAAAGCGGTTCTTACGATCAGCGAAAACACCGGGGTCACCGATGTTGCGATTGACCCGCAAAGTCCTGATACCCTTTACGCGGCAGCCTATCAACGTCGCCGTCACGTCTTCACGCTTATCAATGGCGGGCCGGAAAGCGCCATTCACAAATCTACGGATGCCGGAGCGACCTGGACAAAACTGCGTGGCGGGTTGCCTTCTGTTGATATGGGGCGCATCGGGTTGGCGCTTTCGCCGGTCAATCCCGAGGTGATTTATGCGACGGTCGAAGCGGCGGAAGATCGCGGCGGCATCTTTTGCTCGACAGATCGCGGCGCTACCTGGGAGCGCCGAAACCCCTTCGATGTCGGTGCAATGTATTACGGGAAAATCTTTGCTGACCCAAAAGAGGTTGATCGCATTTATGTCATGAGCACCATCTTGCAGGTGAGTGATGACGGGGGCAGAACCCTGCGCCCCTTGGGCGAGCGCAGCAAACACGTTGATAACCATGTTATTTGGATCAACCCTCAGAATACGAATCATTATTTGGTGGGCTGCGATGGCGGCGTATATGAGAGCTATGATCGCGGTGCTAATTGGAATTTCAAAGCCAACCTGCCGGTGACGCAGTTCTATGATGTGGCGGTTGATAATGCAGCGCCGTTTTACAACATCTACGGGGGTACGCAGGACAATTACAGCCTCGGTGGCCCGTCGCGCACGCGAAGCGCTTCGGGCATCACCAACGCCGATTGGTTTGTCACGCTTGGCGGCGATGGATTCCGCTCGCAGGTTGACCCTGAAGACCCGAATATTGTCTATTCGTGTTTGCAGTACGGGTATCTTTCGCGCTTCGATAAACGCACCGGGCAACGAATGGGGATACAGCCGAAACAGGGTCGCAATGAGCCTCCGCTGCGCTATAACTGGGATACCCCTTACATCATCAGCCCGCATTCACACACCCGGCTCTACTATGCCGCCAACAAACTCTATCGCAGCGATGATCGCGGGGATTCATGGCGGTTGATTAGCAGCGAGTTGTCACGCGAAATTGATCGCAACAAGCTGCCGGTGATGGGGAAGATTCAGAGCGTGGATGCTGTTGCCAAACATGAATCCACTTCGATCTATGGCAATGCAACGGCGTTGGCCGAATCTCCGAAAAAAGATGGGCTGATCTATGTCGGAACGGACGACGGATTGGTTAATGTAACCGAAGATGGCGGGCGCAACTGGCGTCGCATTGACAAATTTCCCGGCGTGCCGGAGATGACCTATGTCAGTCGCATCATTGCCTCGAATCACGAAGCGAATACCGTCTATGCAGCATTTGAGAACCATAAGAATGCGGACTTCGCGCCGTATCTGTTGAAGAGTACGGATGCCGGTCGCAATTGGACGGCTATCAAAGGAAATTTGCCTGCCAATGGTCCTGTTCTCGCAATCGCTGAAGATCATGTGAACGCCAACCTGATGTTTGCCGGTACAGAGTTCGGTTTGTTCTTCACGATAGATGGCGGGCAGAAGTGGGTTCAACTACGCGGCGGGATGCCGACGATTGCCGTGCGCGATTTGGCGATTCAAAAGCGCGAGAATGATCTAGTCATCGCAACCTTCGGGCGCGGGTTCTACGTCTTTGATGACTACACGCCTCTCCGCTTGGTGACTACTGACATCCTGGCACAAGAAGCCCATGTATTTCCGGTTAAAGACGCGCTTATGTACGTTCAATCACAACCGCTCGGCGGCGCAGGGAAATCGTTTCAAGGTGAAGCCTACTTCACGGCTGAAAACCCTCCTTTTGGGGCAGTCTTCACCTATTTCCTCAAAGAGAGTTATAAAACGCAGAAACAGAAACGACAGGAAGCTGAACGCGAAGCCGACCGCAAAGGCAGCGCCGCACCCTATCCGACCTATGAGCAGTTGAAATCCGAAGATGCAGAGGAGCCTCCGGCGATTATCCTCACTATTACCGATTCATCGGGACAGGTTGTCCGGCGACTCAGCCGCCCGCCTGCCCCCGGAATGAACCGAATCGCGTGGGATTTGCGCTATCCGGCAACCATTTTGCCGCTCGGACAGGGACAGGGATTTGGCGGTGGCGGTGGCGCTCCCTCCGGTTCGTTGGTGATGCCAGGGAAATACACCGTATCAATCGCCAAACGGGTTGGCGGTGTCCTGACTCCGTTATCGAAGCCGCAATCTTTCAATATTGTGTTAGATAATCAAGTTTCATTGCCCGCGCCGGATCGAACTGTATTGGTTGAGTTCCAACGAAAGGTGGCGCGATTGCAACGCGCAATCTTCGGAGCGCTCAACGTAAGTAATGAAGTGCGAACCCGGCTCGGACTGATTAAACGCGCATTGCAAGAAACCCCGGCTGCCGAGTACCGATTGACGGAACAGGCGACCGCCATGGAGAAGCGCATCAACAGTCTGCTGGATCAGCTACGCGGCGATTCAACCCTGAATTCCCGCAATGAAAATAGTCCGCTCTCGATCAATCAACGCGTGCAGGGCATTATTGGCGAGCAAGCGATGTCTACTTCGAAACCGACGCAGACGCAGATCGATCAGTACAACGCTGCGGCAGATGAATTCAAGCAAGTGCTAGCCGAATTACGACAATTGATTGAAGGTGACCTCGAACGCTTAGAGAAAGCCCTGGAAGCGGCGGGCGCGCCTTATACGCCTGGTCGTTTGCCAGAATGGAAGGATAACTAAGAACGCCTCACCTAACCGGTTTTAGTCGAGCTTGATCAGCGCACCGGCTTGGCTAAAACCGGCATTCCCGTTGGTTGCCGATTGGCAGATTTCAGGATGGGCGGAGAGTTGAGCATCGGTTGACCGGTTAATAACTTCTCAACAGCTCGGACAAATTGTCTATCTTTGCTTGATGCCGGTGCGATAGATGCTGGGTTGAGCAGAGGGGATTCGGACATCGCTACCGGGTAATCTGGTTGAATCCCATGGATGAGGATGTCGCGACCTGTGAGCGTTTGTAATCGTCCCGTTGTAATCATCAACGCAGAGCCATCGGTGAGAGCTTGCGCGCTATGAACCAACCCTTTGCCAAAGGTGCGAGAGCCCACAACGATGGCGCGATGATGGGCTTGTAGTGCTCCAGCGATAACTTCAGCGGCGCTAGCACTCCCTTCGTTGACCAAAACGGCAATCGGTATATCGGTCAGTTTGTCGCCGACCCCTTTCAAATTTACCGTCGTTTCATTTCTGCCTTTTACCTTTGCGAGGACTTGTTCGCCAAGAAAGATTCCGGCAACTTCCTGACAGGCGCTCATCGCCCCACCGGGGTTATTGCGCAGGTCGAGTATCAAGCCATAGATGGTTGGATTGAGCAGGTGCGTAATCGTCTGGCGCATCTCCTTGCCGGAATTTTGAGTGAATTGTTCGAGCCGAATATATAAGAAGCGTTGGCCGCGCGCTTCCTTTAGCATTGCCTGCACAGGCGGATTGGGGATGCGAACCGTGCGGCGTGGCAGTTCTATGATGAAGAGTCTATTCCCCCTGCGAACGGTGATTGTGACGCTCGTTGCATCGGGGCCGCGCAACCGAGTCATGGCATCTGCGAGGCTCAGCCCGGCAGTCGGCTGCGAATTGATCGTCTCGATAATGTCGCCGGGGCGCAACCCCGCTCTTGATGCAGAGGAATTGGGCACTGGCGTAATGACTGTAAGTTTACGCGACTGATCGTGCAAATCAGCAGACAGCAACTCGATAAGACCGACGCCGATGTGTTCGGGGGCTGTAAACTCTTTGAGGAGTGCCGTGAACTGTTCGGCGGTCAAAAAGCGGGTTGCTGGTTCATTCAGACGAGCCAACATGGAGCGGATTGCCGCATAGGTCATCTGTTGATTGGCGTATTCGGTTTGTAAGGCTTCTTGTCGCACGTGCGGCCAATCAATGCCGTGAAATCGCGTATCGTAGAACCTATCATTGACAGCCTGCCACGCCTGTTCGATCAACTGATGGCGTTCCGATTTCACAGCCTGTGAGGAAGAGGCTGTTGCTTGCCATCCGGTCATCAGTAAAAGAAGCAACAATGTCGAAGCGAGGAATTTTGCCACCGTGCCTCCATCCAATTCTTTGCGCCTTTGACGAGAGGGCTGCTCTGCCGGGTGATATTCGTTGAGTTCAGATGGTCGGTTGCCGCGAGAGTAAGACAACCGATTAGACTCGGCTTCATTCTAGCGTGTCGGTGACTTCCTCACCACCTGTTTATCGCTCCCCTATCGAATGATCAGCGAATTTTTAAGACGGTTGTATGGTCATCTGCGTGAACGATTTCAAAATCACCACTCGCTTCAGCGACCTCTAAAAATGCCGTGTGATAATTATCGGTAAAGATGTAGTCGGCTCCGAAGCGTCCGCGAATGATGGGGGCTGGATTTTTCTCCTTGCCGAGAGTGATTTGTTCATAGTCTTTCCAAAGTTGAGGATCGCGGTCGTAGAGATAGGTCGGGTCGAGTCCGGCTACGTATGCGTGATGAGGGTTGTAGTAATAGAGCATGGGAAAGTCATCCCAATCGGTGTTGAAGATGCGCGTGCCCTGCGGAGTATTCTCTTGCAACCACTTTGACGCGCCGTAATAGGCATACGGGTCGGCTTCGTCGGCGACCGAATTATGTGCGCCTATGACAGACATCAACATCGCGGTGATGACTACCAACGCAAGCAATAAGGCTGAGATGGAAGCAATAATCTGATCGCGCAAGCGTGTGAGATTCCAGCCCCTCCTTTGAGCAAGGTGAGGCGAGAGGGCGCTGGCTGCGAAGAGGACTGCGAACGGCGGCCAGTATTCGATGAAGCGGCGAGATTTGCAAGCCATGACTAAGAGCGCCACAGAGATAAAGAAAAAGAAGAGCGGTTTTATATCCCGCCGACGCCAACGGTACTGGAAAGCAAGCAAACCAACTATGTAAAGAGCAAAAGCAAGTGCGCTGCTTGTTACCAGCGTCCAACTCTCATACGGATACCATTCGATGCCAACATCCACCGCATATTGGGCGGTCAGCTTCATTGCCAGATGATCGCGGAAAAGAAAGATGTTTTGCGGGAAATAAGGATTGATAACCAGCCCGAGTGAAATGCCTGTCAGACTGGCGAAAGCCGCGCGTAGGTCAATGCGTTTTTCCGCAAGGTAAATGGCCAGCGTATGCGCGACGGCGAAAACAAAGATGAGCGGAAAGAGGCTATAGAGCCACACAAAAGCAAATGACAAGACCGCGAGGCTGACATATTTGCGTTTGAGAATCAACAGGCAGCCGAGCCCCAGTAGAGCGAGCGAAAGAGCCGGTGCGCGAGTCATCGCCATGCGATAGAGAAAAGGCTCGGAACTGGCAATAAGCGGAGCCAGCCATACCCAACGAAATCGCAGGCGATCAATGACCAGCAAAGCGAATAGCGATGTGATTCCGAGGCTGGCAAACGTCGCTGCCGCGAGTTTTGCTCCGGTTCGTAGATCAAAAGCCGTAAAGGGAATTAATAACAAGTGGAAGAGGTAGTGATGATCTACATAATCAGTTTCGTTGAGCGTCGTCAGTGGTAAGGCTTGAAATTTTGGAAGTCGGGGGAACTCGTCGGCCAAGCGTTCAGCCCAGCGGACATGGTAATAGCCATCATTGTCGAGTATGGCCTGCCCAGCAAATTGGATATAGCTCATAATCGCAAAGGAAACAACAAAGGCAGCCGCAATCTGAGCTCCTGTGGCTTGAAATTGCCTCTTCAGAGATTCGAATAATGGCGTTTGATCTGACAAGCGATACCTATTTGGGCAGCCAAGTGGATTTAACAAATTTGCGAGAAGAGAATATAACACGAATGAAAAGTAGAACGGCCAGCTCGACGATGCGCGCTGGCCGTTTGCGAATACTTCAAGGGCTACCTCGATCAGTTGACTGGAATGGTCACGGTAGCCGTGCCCCCGCGCCCCGGCGGAAAGCGTTTTTGTCGAGCGATGCGAATGGCTGCGGCATCGCCACCAAAGGCTTGCGTCACTCGTCCGTTTTCATCATAAACAACCTGTACGCTGACCATTTTCGGTTTTGTGGCAGATGCGTCGGGTTTGCTTGGCGGCGATGAATTGGTAGCCGTCGTTTTTGTATCCGGTTTGCTGCTATTTGCTCGCTCTTTGCCTTCGTCATTTCCTGCGCGTTTCCGCTCGCGTTCCGGTTCACGGCTGTTCACATCCGGCACGCTTGCTGTCGAAGAATTCGGTTGTGAAGCTAACGGGTTGTCGGGCGATTGCCCGGTTTCAGTTGAAGGCTCTGTCGGTGTTGGTTGTTGTACCTCTTCGGCTGAGCTGGCTGCGACGGCTTCGGCAACTGGTGCAGGGGTCGGTTTGGCATACCAACCGGCAGGGATACCAATCGTAGCTACCAATGCCAACACGGTTGTAATAACGCCCGTATAGATCAACGCTCGATTACTCTTTCGCGTAGCTGCGCCTTCGACCATTGAGCGCATCGGCATCACATCGCTTGGTTGGCGACGAACTGTGTTGCCGGGCTCCGATTTTTGTACAGGCAAAGCTTCCTGCTTCTCTTCGCTGTCATCGAGTGTATATTCGGGGTCGTGAAGATAGGAGTTATCATTCGCCGGGTAAGCTTCTAGTGGCGTGATGCCTTCGTCAATGCGACGTAACCCTTCGAGGATAACGTGCGCCCATGGCTGGTGAATCGTTCGACGTGTTGGGGGAAATCGGACGCTGAATTGAAAGGGAGAGTTATTTTGTGTCAACGCAAAATAGACAGCATCGAGACCGGTTAAGACGCCAATTTTAGCGTCGACCAGAAACCCGTTCTGAAAGTAAAACAGACCGGGGCCTTGAGGATAGGTGATTTTGAGTCTGCCGGTTTTACGTTGATTGCAGAAAAACTCGATCAGCTCGGCCAGAGAGAAATCATCGAGGTGACCTGTGATTGCCATAAATTTTTCCTTCTGCGTTTTTAGCCTGCCTGTGGGGTTACAGGGAAAATTTGTAATGAATTGTGCCGACGGTCTTCACCGCCTGGCCGGATAATTTGGTGGCAGAAAACTTGGCGCGCTTTGCCGCCCGCACGGCTGCGTCTTGCAAGAGAACGGGTCCGGAAAGGGCCTTTGCGGATACGACTCTGCCGCGCTCATCAATTACCACTTCGACGGTGACCGTCCCGGTTATACGCATCGTTCTGGCTTGGTTTGGATAGTCTGGGGGAGGCAATTCAAGCGCTTTGCTGTTGAGCACCCCGCCGGAAACCGGTCGCAGCAGTTTGGGAGCAGGCGCTGCTTCCGATTCGGAGTTATTTGGGTTCGATGCAGCAGACGCCTCTTTTTTATTACTCTCCGTGCTGGTTGGGTTGGCAACCGGTTGAGAAGTGGTGGCAGTGTGACTTTCCGGAGGTTGAGTTGGTGGCGTCGTCGGTTGTGTTGCACTGCCCGTATTACTGGCGGTCGTTGCCGGGTTGGGCTGCGCGGAACTGCCTGCCGGAGCTTCAGATTTTGTGGCTGTTGATGCGCTGGCAGGGGTACTTGAGTTCGCGGCGGTTGATGGCCCACCTGCCGAATTGGGCGGCGATTGTGTAATGGGAGTTGTGGGAGGGGGAGTCGTAGCGACAACCGGTTTTTGATTAGCTTTCTCTAACAGCTTCAAGGTGCTTTCATCGACGTAATAAGAGATCGTGCGGTGTGTGACTTCGGTTGGTTCGTACACCAGCTTGGCATTTTCAATGACTGCAACCGAACTAGTCATTTTAACCCAATTCCCGAACGCATCGTACTCGTAGGTATAAACCTCTTTTTTGGCAATCGAGCCGTCCGGATTGTAGACCACCATCTCGCTAATGTTGCCGCGCTCATCATACTTATAGGCCTCACGCCCGGTTGATTCGAGTTGTGCGACGGCGTTGGGAAAATAGTCATAGTCACTTTTGTTGCCTTTGATGTCGTAGGCAACATTCTCCAGAGTACTGCGCGGGCCTTCAACAAGTTTGCCGCCGCGGCTGGTGATTTTCGACACTTCGGTCTTCACTCGGCGCACAGGTCCAAGATAGCCATCCTGTTCGCGCTCGGGAGTTGGTGCCGGTTTATTGGCACTCGCTGTAAGGTTGGGTGTGGATTTCGATGATTGTGGACTTGCTTGAGCGATTACATTGATCGCCATCGTTGAAACAAAGGCGATCAATGTAATAACCTTTGTTATCCGATATCGCATAGGTTACTCCCTAGATTTACAAGTGGAGGGTAAATCATTGTGGGAGCACTACGAAATTCGGGAACACAAGCGACGATATTTTACGATTCCCTGGCGGCTAACTGGTCTTACTGCAATCCGTAAACCCACGTATTTCCTTGTACAAAATATGCCAAGCTTCTTCGTTTGTCTACACAAATCTAACCAAACGGCTAAGAAAATACCTTGTTCGTACTACTAAACCTCCCTGAATAAATTGAGTATGTTATCGCCAAGTCGTCAACGAATCCGTGCCGCGATTTGCTCGACTCGTTTGCTGAGCTCTTCCAGTTGCGCAAGCAATTGCTTGGCCGGATCGGTATTGATGTCGCGCAGGTCATCTGAGATGGTCTTCATCCGTTGCGTGATGGCCGCGACCATAGCGCGCGCTTCCGGAGCCTGCACAGGGCGAGCGGCTCCGACTTGAGTGCGCCGCTCGATTTCGTCTACTTCGGTCTTTAATCCCGAAAGGATGGCATTAAAAGCCGCGCGTTGCAGCCGGGTGAGCCGATCATCACGCTCATTGAGAGCTGCTGTCCGTTCCCCCAACTCTTCGGTTCGGGCTTCAATTTGGCGGGCGCGGCGGTCTAACTCCTTTTCGAGTGCCTCGGTTCGGGTCGCCAGCAAGGATGCCTGCTCTTCGACTCTTCCGATCTGATCGGCTACGCGAGATGCCCGTTGGTCGAGTTGCGTGAGTTTGGCATTGATCTGACTTTCGAGATCATCCGCCTTTTGCCGTGTCCCGCTCAATTCGCCGATTGCCTGTCCGGCGCGCGCTTCGGCAGCGCTGGCTCGTGAGTTCAACTCGGCAAGTTGATTAGGTAACCCGGCTGTGGTTTGCTGAAACTCCGATGTCATACTTCGCAAGGCTGATAGATCGGAACGGAGTCCCGTCAGCAATGTCAGTTGACTCTTTCGTTGCTTGGCAAATTGATAATCGCCCTCATCTAAGCGGTCATAAAGTTCGAAGAGATTGTTTGTCAGCAGGGTTTCCTGCCTAGCATCCTGTAACCTTGCCTGAGTTGCCGGGGTGCTCTCTTCTTGGAGGGTCGAAGGAGTGAGACTCGGAGATGAATGCCCCGGAGGAGAAGCAACTGACTGCATCGCTGCGCCTTCAGCAAAGTTCGGAAGCAGTAAAAAATCTCCCATCAGGGCCGCTTGTGTCGAGGGATTTCGCTGACTCGCTAAGGTGAGAATCAAAAAGGCAGCCCAAAAAGCAAAGACGAGGATAGAAGAGAAGACGGCGATCTTTAAGAATTTACGGTGCACACGGGAAAACATTTCGAAGGGCGTGTCAAAGAAAGGCAAGGTTTGAATGCCCGATTTTTCGGGAAACCAATTTCGACTCGAATCTGAACGGGGCAGCGCATAGGCTGGCGGGTCGTCATATAGGTTCTGTTCCTCGACGAAGGAGTGCGCCTCCGTTGCTTCGTTCGCCATTGAATCGGAGATCGAGGGTGCAAGGGAGGGTTGCACGGGAGGATGTATGGGACTGATGACCGTTTGTCGCTTTTCATTCGGGCGATTATATAAACGGGCAACGAAGGGGATGAAGAGATAGCCGATCAGAAATGACAGAGTCAACAATCCGAGCCAGGCCAAGCCATAAAGGATCAGTCGTTTTTCCGATAGTCCGAGATAGGCGCGATACATCCGTTGATCTCGTTCTTTCAAGTACGGCTCGACCTGCCAGATGCCGAGAAGAAGTTGATTGGCTTCACCGGTGAGCGCATTCACTTCGCGTTCAATGCGATCTTCCGAATAGATACGATTTTTATCGAGATAATAGTGCATCCATTCGCGCAATCCTTCGATGTCCTGGCCGCTGGTTACGTACTCTTCCATAACGGTCAACGAATTCGTCCATGCCGAGTCATCGGAGGCGGCAAAGCGCGAGGTGATCCATCGCCCCGGTCCATTACGCAAATAAGTTTCGTAATCGCTTCGAAATTTTGCATCTTTGAGTAGCCAACTCGCTTCGACCCATTGCCGATACATGTCTGAATCGCCGAAACCGAGTTGCCTGGCGAACAGCATCACGGAAGAGGATCGGCGCACCGGGTTGACGGCGCGACGTACAACTAAATAGGTGCCAACGGTGGACAAGATGGTGATGAGTAGAATGAGAGGAAGGGTCTTTTTCCAGGTCGAAAAAAACCTGCCCCCAAAAACTGTCAACACGGCAACCAGCGCTGTTGCAAAGTAAAAGACGAAGATGAAGACATAGAGAAAACTGTATTCATCGTGCGGCAAAACTGGATTCCACCATTTGGGGACAGGGGCGACAGAGACGAAGAGCATATTGGCCAGCAGAATGAGTAAGAGGAGCACTTGCTGAGCGATGACCTGGGTGAACAGGATACCGATTCTCGATCCCCATTTACCGGTCATGAAACGGCGCAGAAAAGTGCGATTAATTCGGTTGTTGATCTCGCGCCGCAAGTTGGCGATGTCTTCGTCCGTGCTCTCCAATTGCGTGGCGTCAAGCTCGCTACGTAACTGCGCGAGTTTGATGGTAGCCGCGATCTGAGCGAAGGGCGAAACGGCGCGTTCTTGTGCCGCCAGAATGGTCATATACTCTCGGATAATATCGGTGTCGCGCGTGATGACGGTTTCCATAACTTATGTTTGAAAGTTCTGTTCGGCTTTCAACTCTTCTCCGGTTATCGCATTCAAGTAGACAGTCCAGGTCAATGATTGCCCAACTTGCAATTGCCAAGCCAGATGCAGGTTGAGCGCGTTGTCGCGTTCGAGGGGGAAGATAACCAAGCGTTTGATTTGGATCTCTTCGCGCCCGTTGATGCGGACACGTTGCGGGCGTCCGGCAATGTCTGAGTAGGTAAATTCCCGGTTGATGAGAAGTTTGGCGACGGCTTCTCGCTCCATGAGAGGTCGGAGTGGTATATCAATGAAGGGAATGAGGCGGTCTTCAAACTGCACCAGCTTACCCGTATCGTTAACGATGAGGGTCAACTCTCCGTAAGGGCTGGCAATTGGGAATAGGTAGCCGACCTGTTTGAAGGTTAATCGGAAAAGATGATCGGCTTCACGCGCTTCGACCAACGACAGTTCATTCAGCCCTGCGCCGAGCAATTCACGCCAACGTTCGAGAAAGAGTTTGACGCCGATACGCACAGCTTCGGCAGGCGGTGAGGGATTTTCCGAAGGCGGAATGATTTGAATCTGATTGGCCGCTGGGCCGAGTGACCGTACGGTATGCGTGATGGGATAAAAGTCCGGCGGAGTGTCGGGTAGATTATACGATTCGAGTAAACGTTTCCATTCGCGTTCAGCACGTTCGCGCCGTTCGTTTGAGGCTTTGAAGGTGGCGAAATTTTGTGTTTGCACAATCCCATTAGATAGGGGCGCAAAGCCCGTATTGACGAGAGTGGCGAGCAGGCAAACTGTCCCAATGAAGAGATGCATAGTGTTAGAAAAGCTGACTGCGCTAGGTAAGGGCTAGCGAGTTTTGCTTAAAAACTCATTATTCATATTTTCAAATCGGTCGGCAAGGAAGCGTGCAGTTTGGTGATTTTTGCAGTTCGTTCCTCTTGGCGTAGCAAAGGGGTAGCAGACAGGTTTCCCGCTTGTGAGTTCACCGCCTTCATCTCTAAGATGCGAGACATGATTCGGGAACTTCTTTTCACCCTTCTCGGTTGGCGTTCGGCAAAACAGGTAGTGACGAACGAAGAGGAGACCCCTGCACGGGAAAGTGAGAGCCCGTTTCCTGAACCGGTCATCGTACCCTTTGCTGATGTTTTGGACTTGCACTCGATCCCGCCGAAACAGGTGCGGGCTGTCGTTGAAGACTATTTGGAAGAAGCGCAGCACCGGCAGGTTCGGTTTCTGCGCATCATTCACGGTAAAGGGGTAGGCGTGCAACGCGAGATGGTCAGAACGATTCTCTCGCGTTGCCCCTTTGTGATTGCTTACAGTGATGCGCCCCCGGAAGCCGGTGGTTGGGGAGCAACAGTGGTAACGCTTAGCCTCAAAAACTCTTCGCCATTCGCTTCCTAGCCCGAGCGGTTCCCGTCATCGCCTTACCTTACGGATTGGTGAAGAGAACCAAAGTGGCTCCTTGCCTTCTGACCGTTAGATGGGTAACCCCGCAAGTTGGATTGACAATTCGCAAGACGCGAATCGCTTGATCGGGGATAAAGGCATTGAGTGTTTGCCCGTTGAGATTGCCTTTCACCTTCACCTTATTGCCATTTGTGTTGCGATTTACCGAAGGGAAGGAGAAGAAGGTTGTGCCCGCTTGATCGGACGAGAGCGATACTTGCACGCTCTGTAGAAACCGTACCTCGGTTCCTCCCGTTGGTTGCGTTGTGCGAAGCGTGAGTTTGGAGATCGCTGCATTAAAGATCAGGCGCGCGGTGTCAACGGTGGGGCCGACATCCTGAATCGTGAAGTTCGAATTGCTTTGATCTATCGAGGTCGTGCCATTCAGAATGCGCGCGGAGATAATGACGCGTGCTTGTGTGAGGCAGAGGCTCGGCACTGTCCAGTTGAAGCTGCGGACACCGGCTGCCAGTGCAGGCTCATTGGGGCCAACGAAGGCAATCGGAGTTGTGAAGGTCGTTCCGCCATCGGTTGATAAGAAGAGATCGAACCCGACAATTTGATTTTCGATCTCTTCGGGCACTTGCCAGGTGATCGGAGAGACTTGTGCAAAACGGAGAGTATCTCCGCCATTGGGAGTCGCCAAAACGACGGTGATGCCGATGTCTCCGATAGAGAAGTTCTCACTGCTGTCATCTTGTCCCGATGCGCCCTGATCATCAAATCCGATAATGCGGATGCGTGCGGTCGTGGTGTTCAATCCGATGGGCACATTCCAGACAAAGAGGCGAGCCGTGCCCGCCAGATTCGTCGCGATGATAGTATTGAAGCTGGCGCCGCTATCGGTGGAGAGGCGGATTTCGAAGCGGTCAATGGTGTCGACGCCGTTCGCATCTTGCGCTGCCCAGGTGATGTTGAAATTGCTGCCGCCGGGTATCGAATTGCCGCCGTTAGGATTGACCACGGTTATTACTGGCGGTTGATTGATGGGCGGGACATTCTCTTCGGCAGCGAACAGGGCATAGACTCGTCCGGCCTCTGCGCGGGTTATGGCTGCGATAGTGACATCATTGAAAGGCGCACCGACAATAATGTCCCCGCCGCCATTGTTATCGAGATCGCCCGCTGCAATGCCGCGACCTAACTCATCACCGGCCAATTGGCCGACAATGCGCAGGTCGTCCTGATTGAGCGCCCCGTCCCTTTCCGCAAAGAGCGTTAGATTCGCGCCGCCAAACAATACGGAAACCGCTCCCCCATTTAATTTGGCAGGCGGGTCAAAGCCCGGCACGCCGATAGCCAGATCGAGCGTCAGATCATTATTTGCTGTTGTGTTAATCAAAACGGCTTTGACCATTGATCCCAGATGGTCACCGGCAGCCGCGCCGTAGAAGGTGAGAGCCGCTGTCTGATTGGAAATATCTATGCGGCGCTCGGTTGTCCCCGCAGGCGGATTGATGGTTGTTCCACCTCTAATGACATACGCTTCACCGGCTCCGCTTCTGGCATTACCAACGGCATCGGCATCAGGCGCGCCTAATAACACATCGCTGTTGCCATCTTCGGTGACATCGCCGGTTGCAACGCTAACCCCTAAATGGTCATCCACATCGCTGCCGTAAATGGATACATTTGGTCGCTGAGAGACGACCGCCGAATTCAAATCGAAGGTTTTCGACGTTGTCCCGGCTGGCGGATTAAGATTCACGCCTCCGAAAAAGACGAACGCTCCGCCCGTATGGAGCGTCTCGGTAGGCAGGTCTGGCCGATTGGCTAGCGGAGCGCCTACCAGCAGGTCAGCAGGGGCTGTGCCATTAACATCGCCAATTGACAGAGCCGAACCGAGCAGACTTCCGGTTCTGCCGAAGATGCTCACGCTCGCGGTCGTTGTGCCCAAATCAATCAGGCCGCCGCCCGTGCCCAGGGTTGTTGCTCCGAATACAATATACGCCGCACCACCGTCCGCTCGGTCATCGGCAGGGCCAGTGTTCCCCGGTGCGCCAATCAGAATGTCGGCAATATCGGTTGCGCCGCCAATGTTGCCGGTAGCAATGGAACTGCCAAACCGGTCGCCTGAGCGTTCGCCGACGATGATGAGATTGGCGCTGCCAGCGGCTGCCAGATCAATGTTCCCTTGCGGAAAGTTGGTCGCCCCGAACAGAACGAAGACGGCTCCGGTATCGGTTCGCGTTGTATCATTGAAGTCCCGGCCTGTTGCACCCATCAACAGATCATCGAACCCATCGCCGTTGATATCGCCAACGGCGACCGCTGCTCCGAGATGGTCATCGCTGGCGATTCCGAAGATGCGTGTATTGGGTAGGCTACTCGACGCCAGGTTGGTATCAATGACGGTGGTCGGCGCAAAATTGTTTTGTCCGAAAACGATGTAAACGGCTCCGGCTTCGCTTCGCGCTTCGCCTCCGGTGGGGGTGAAGTCTGCATCCGGAGCGCCGATGGCAACATCATCAAATCCGTCATTGTTAAAATCTCCGCTTGCCAATGCTTGTGCACGCGGAAAGGTTGTAAAGTCGTTGACCCCAACGTCGCCGGAGAGGTGATGATCCTGTATAGCGCCAATTACGGAGACGCGAGCCGTAACAACTCCCAGATCGATTGTTTGAATCAGAGCGGGCGTGATTTGTGCTGCACGGATCGGGAATCCGAAAAATAGACTGGTGAGCACAACCGATGCGACACAGATGAGCGATAGGGTAGTGAATGCATGTCTCACAATTCGCTTCCGAAACTCGTACTTCATTGGCAACTCCTTTATGAATTGGAAGTGTGGGAAAGGATACGGAGAAGGTGAGATAGTATCAGCATCGGATGAATTCGGGCTAATCACCTATTCTGGGTCGTTGAAGACTCGCGCCTCGTTGTGTATAGTGGCGAAGGTTAAGGAAGCCGACGAATGGATAATCAGGTATTGTGCTTCTCTTAACGGTTTCCTGTAGGCAAGCAAACAAAACTCAATCAACGAATCGCATGGAGAGGCAAGAAATCGTTATGGAAAAAGCTGCCAAGATAAACCGTGATGTCCTCGAATCATTAGAAGCGATGGGGAATCGCTTACGGATTCATTCGATCACATCAACATCCGAAGCTGGGTCAGGCCATCCAACAACCTGTATGTCAGCCGCCGATTTGGTTGCCGCCCTCTTCTTTCATTCCTTACGCTATGATGTGAGCAATCCGAAAAACCCACTCAATGATCGAGTGGTGTTTTCCAAAGGTCACGCGGCTCCGTTGCTCTTTGCCGCATGGGCTGAAGCCGGTGTCTTGACGGTCGAGCAGCTTAAAACTTTACGCCAGTTCACCAGCGAATTAGAAGGGCACCCGACTCCGCGTTGGCCGTATGTCGAAGTAGCGACCGGTTCGTTGGGGCAGGGGCTTTCCTGCGGCGTCGGTATGGCGCTCAATAGCAAATACCTCGATGCCGTCGATAACAAAGTCTATGTCTTGATGGGCGATGGGGAAATTGCAGAAGGTTCGGTTTGGGAGGCGGCTGCCATGGCAGCCTATTACAAGCTCGATAACCTGATCGGGATTGTGGATGTCAATGCCCTCGGCCAAAGCCAACGTACTATGTATGCTCATGACACGGACATCTACCGGCAGCGTTTCGAAGCGTTCGGTTGGCGCGCCCTTACCATTGACGGCCACAACATGGAACAGATACTTGCCGCTTTTGATGAAGCGCAGACTGTAAAGGAGCAGCCGGTCGTCATTGTCGCAAAAACGAAAAAAGGGAAGGGCGTCTCTTTTATAGAAGACAAGGACGGATGGCATGGTAAGCCGCTCAAAAAGGGCGACGAGATGGATCGCGCATTGGCAGAGATTGAGGCATTGAATCTGACGGTCAGCGGGTTGTCCGTCCAATCGCCGCAAGGGCGCAGTGCAAAAGTGATGGGCGCGGCAACCGAGGCTCCCCTACCGACCTTTACCCTCGGCGACCAGTTGGCAACCCGCGAAGTATATGGCGAAGCCTTAGCGCGGCTTGGCCATACGAATCCGACGCTTGTCGTACTCGATGGCGATACGAAAAATTCGACCTATTCGGAAAAGTTTCTCAAAGCCCACCCCGACCGTTTCTTTGAATGTTTCATTGCCGAGCAGAATATGGTGAGCGCCGCAGTCGGATTGGGAGCGATGGGGAAAACGCCATTCGCCTCTTCTTTCGCCTGCTTTTTGACGCGCGCGTATGATCAGATTCGCATGGCGGCGATTTCACAGGCGAATTTGAAGCTCTGTGGCTCGCACGCCGGTGTTTCGATAGGCGAAGATGGGCCTTCACAGATGGCATTGGAAGATTTGGCGATGATGCGCGCCATTCAAGGAGCGACCGTCCTCTATCCTTCCGATGCGGTCTCGACAGAACACGCCGTGCGACTTGCCGCCAGCCGTCAGGGCATTGCCTACATTCGCACGACGCGCCCGAAGACTCCGGTTCTGTATGCGAACGATGAGGGCTTTGCTATTGGTAAAGCGAAAGTCGTCAAGCGGAGCGATAACGATTCGATCACCATCGTTGCAGCAGGCATTACGCTTTTTGAAGCATTAGGCGCTGCCGAACAGTTGCGCGCGGAAGGTATTGCGGTTCGCATCATTGATATTTTTTCGGTTAAGCCGATTGATGAAGAGGCCTTGCTGGCGGCGGCACGCGCGACGAATCAATTGATTCTGACGGTCGAAGATCATTCGGCAGAAGGTGGTATTGGGGATGCAGTGGCTGGCGCAATGTCCCCGTTTGGCATTCAGGTGCATAAACTGGCTGTGCGCGAGTTGCCGCGTTCGGGAAAGCCGAACGAGTTGCTCGCGGCCTATGGAATTGATCGCCATGCTATCGTTGAAAAGGTAAAATCACTGATCGTATAAATCAGTGGAATCTATTAAAAAGGAGTTAGGGAATGAGAAAGACAATCCTGATGGGTTTGGCAGTGTTGGTGGTGTTTACACAGATTGCAACGGCGCACGATCCGCGCACGACGGCAAAAGACTTTTCGCATTCGATGATGGTCGAAGGGGCTGGCAAGCTGACGATCAGTTACAAATCGCTGCATTTCAATGAGCAGGGATATAGCAATCGCAAAACGGAACGGGCATTGACCGCCTTCAATCGCGTGTGGAAGAGCATCGGAAAGTTTGAGTCTGAATTCGATGTTGTCATTGCCGGTGTACAAGTTCCGAAGGGTTCCTATGGTTTAGGTATCAATTTTGACGCCAATGATAATTACAAATTGTTGTTGTCGAGCGGCGGCAAAGAGATTGCCATTCCACTCAAAACGGCGACTGAAACCAGCGTTGTCGGTTATCTAAGTTTTGATGTCAGACCGGAAAACGACACGGATACCTTCACCTTTGAGGGGCGCTATGGCCCGCTTCGTGTGATGGGCGATGTCAAAGTTCCGTACCTTGCCGATCATTCGCACGAAAAGAAGAACTGAAGATCAGCTAAGAAAAGTCGAATGGGGATGAGCACAGATACAACCGGCGGAAGCCGATCAATTGGTCGTATCTGTGCTTTCTCCTTTTCGGGAAGAAGTTGACAGACGGGCTGCGCCCGCCAACCTTCAATTGATCCCTGCGGTTGAAATCCTCTCCTCAAAGGCAGTTGCTTATTTGGTTAGGCAAGTCGGTATTACTTCTTCAGTCGCAATGCGAGGTAGAAGACGGGGCGGAAGATCTTCCACCAATCAGTCAAGGCGCGCATCTTCGTATACGATTTGCCATCGGCTTGCGGATAGGCAATGGTCACCGGAACCTCGACGACGCGATGTCCGAGTTTGATGGCTTGAAACAATAAGTATGGCTCAAGTTCGTAACGATCCAACCACTCTTGCCACAGGTTGATGCGCCGGTCTTCGAGAAGGGAGAGGCGGAAGGCGCGAAACCCGCTTGACCCATCAGTCACTCGATGGCCGACGAAGAGCGAAAAGAGAAAGGTATAGCCTTTCGTGCCGAGTCTTCGAATCAACGGCATGCGAACAAACTCGCCGCCTTCTAAATAACGCGACCCCTGAACGAGGTCGGCATCGCCGTTGAGAAGCGGCTCTAACAAACGGGGAATCTGTTCCGGCGGCGTCTTACCGCCTCCCGAAATGACGACGACGATGCCATAGCCCTGCGTCCTCGCGTAATCAATCCCGCTACGAATTGCCGCCCCAACGCCGCGATTGACGCCTTGTCGGATGACAACCGCGCCTTCGGCTTCGGCGCGTGCGCCCGTATCATCGGTTGAGCCGTCATCAACGACCAACAGGGTCTCAACAATACCATCTGGCATAGCGGCTACGACGCGAGTGATGCGTTCGCCTTCATTCCATGCAGGGGCAATGCAGAGGATGCGCGGCGCAGGCTTTTCAGAAACCGTAACCGCGTCTATTTGGAATTCGGTTTGTAGTTTTGACGTAGCCATTCGGATGTCAGTTTGAGACCTTGTTCAATAGTGATGCGCGGAACCCACCGTAACTCACGACGAATCTTTTCTATATTTACAACCCGGCGGCGAATGTTATCAATGTCACGGCGGTCAATCGTAAGCGGTTCAACGTTCGCGCCAGTGATGTCAATAATCATGCGCGCCAACTGATTGATGGTCGTCTCGCGACCGGTGCCGACATTGTAGACTTGGCCTTCCGCTTTTGCGGCAAAGGCCGCGACAAGAGTCGCCTCTACAGCATCATCAACATAAGTGAAATCGCGCGTTTGATCGCCGTCACCATGTATGCGAATCGCTTCCCCTGCCATGGCCGATTCGAAAAACTTGGCAATCACGCCGCAGTACGGGTTGTCCGGGCGTTGCATTCGCCCGTAGACATTTGAGTAGCGGACGACGGCAGTCGAAAGACCATAGCTTTCATAAAAAGCTTTGCAATAATTCTCCCCTGCGAACTTCGAAACGGCATAGGGACTGAGCATGTTGGTCGCGTCATCTTCGTTGATCGGCAGATAGCGAGGGTTGCCGTAAACCGAGGCCGAAGATGAGTAGACAACGCGACGCACGTTACTCTCTTTGACTGCGAGGAGGACATTGAGAGTGCCGCCAATGTTGACCTCGTAATCTTCACGAGGGTTGCGAGTCGAGACGATGATATTGCGCGCCGCCTCATGAATAACGATGTTGGCATCTGTGACGACTCGTTTAACCAGATCAAAATCGGTAACACTGCCGCGAACGATTTCCAGGCGTTCGTGTCCAACCGGCAGATTGGTTTCGTCTCCCGTGTAAAAATCGTCGAGAACTCGTACCGTATGACCGTCATCCAACAATCGGCGAACGATGTTGGAACCGACAAAACCTGCGCCGCCGGTCACGACGATGCATTCTGAGGTAGATGAGAAATGGTTCTGCATATAAGTTCAGTTCGACGCTCAGACCCGTTTATTGAGTGGGCAAGGATACCATTCTCACGGCAGGCTTGGCTAATGCTCAGTGAAAGTCATTGGGTCACCTTTTGAACATTCCTTGTTGCGATTGCGTATTCGAAAACGGCTGGTAGCTGGACAATAAAAGGTAGAGATTGACCGAGTATCATGCAATTGGGTCAACGATTTCCTCACCAAAGCTTTCAGGAGGATTGCCGATATGTTGATGGCAGATACAATGGCAATTTTTTTCGTAATACTCGGATTGCTGCTTGCCTTTCCGGCGCTCTGGTTATTGTGTTCTGGGTTATGGCCACACGCGGTAAAGCGCGCCCATTCTTATGCAGATCAAGGGATCGTTAAACCTTTGTTGATTGGCCTACCTCTGACGATGATCGGAATCGTTATGGTCGGCATCTTGAAAAATCTTCCGGGTGCGGTCGGCACTATCGGCGCAATCATCGTTGGCAGCACGGTTGCGCTTTTTGCGAACGCCGGATTAGCCGGTCTCGTCGCCTCCCTCGGGCAGAAACTTGCAGCACGAACCGATGAAGAGATCGGATGGCGTGTGAGCCTGCGTGGCGGCATCGTATTGGTTCTCAGCTTTCTGTTGCCGGTTCTCGGTTGGTTTATACTCCTTCCGGCTTCCATGATGGTCGGCTTCGGATTGGCTGCCCTCAGCCTGTTTCGCCGGAATGAGCTGCTGGCCACTAAACAGAGACACCCCCCGGCCATCACCGAAGCACTTGCCTCCAAACGCGAGTATTCGACTCAATGAAGCCGCTAACCGTATCCCGCCCGTTATTGCGGACTGCCTCATAGTTGACGCTGTTTTTGAGCCGGTGCTACTCTTGAGGCGCATTACCGGCGCGGCGTTCAGCCGCGCTTTTGATTGTTGACGAGAACCATTTTTCAGAGAGTGAAGAGACCGAATTTATGGCGTTTTGGAAACGGAAAAAACAGGACGGATTTATCTCGCTCGGCTTGAACCGAGAAGCCACTGCCGAAGAGTTAGCCATCATTCAACAGCCGGACGAGAAACCCGATTTCGTCGACCGCATCAAATCCGCTGTTACTAACACTCGCGAAACTATTGCCAACAGTTTCGATGCCATTGTCGGCGGGCGCAAAATTGATGCGGAAGTTTTAGACCATCTGGAAGAAGCTCTTATCGGCGCGGACATCGGCGTGCAAACCTCTTTAGAGATCATTGACAAAGCACGGCAACAAGTGCGACGCAATCAGCTTAACGATGTTGCCGAACTCCGACGCTTGATAAAGGATGAGTTGAAAGCCATTCTGGAGAATGCCGCCCGGCATCGCAAACGCGGAACGGTGGCATCCGAGACCGAAACGCCGCTCGACATCACGCCTTATGTAATCGTTGTCGTTGGCGTCAATGGCGTTGGCAAAACGACAACCATTGGTAAATTGGCACATCGCATTAAGAGCGAAGGCAATGAAGTGATGATCTGCGCGGCGGACACCTTTCGCGCGGCGGCCAACGATCAATTGGCAATCTGGGCGGAACGTTCCGGCGTCCCTCTCATTCAACAAAAACCTGGAACTGACCCCTCGGCGGTTCTCTTCGATTCGATCAATGCCGCACAAGCCCGCAAAGCTGATGTCTTAATCGTAGACACAGCGGGGCGATTGCACACAAAGACCAATTTGATGAATGAGCTTGATAAGATGCGCCGCATCGCTGGCCGCGAGGTTGTCGGCGCGCCGCATGAAGTCTTACTCGTTATGGATGCTGTGACCGGACAGAACGGTTTAGAGCAGGCGCGGCAGTTTGCGAAAGCCATGCCCGTGACCGGATTAGTGTTGACGAAATTGGATGGTACGGCGAAAGGCGGCATCGTCATCGCTATCGCCAAAGAGTTGGGAATCCCGATTCGGTACGTTGGCGTCGGCGAACAAATCAATGATCTGGTGGAGTTCTCAACCGAAGCTTATATCGAAGGATTGTTTGCCTGATGGCTGCGAAGCGGCGGCTTGTCCGCAAACTGGCGGGATTGACCGTTAAGTGACTCCATCACTTCTTCGCTGGTCAACAAATGCGCGCCTGCGCGTGCCATCTCTTCGAGCGCCTTTTCGCCGTCAATCGGCTCAACGTTGACCGCGCGCACCGCATCGGTAATCACATAGACTCGATAGCCGTTTTCAATCGCATCTTTGGTTGAAGCAAGCACACAATAATCGGTTGCCAAGCCGACGATAAAGAGATTCTTCACGCCTCGTTGTTCGAGAATCCGGTGCAGCGATTGCCCGTTATCATCCGCTCCTTCGAATGCGGAGTAAGCGTCTTTATTCATCATTGTCGCTTTGCGAATCAAGAGGTCAATCTGCGATTGATCGAGTTGCGCATGCAATGCCGCGCCGGTTGTGTGTTGAACGCAATGCGGCGGCCAGATGCCGCCTTGCTCGATGAAAGAGATGTGATTCGGCGGATGCCAATCGAGCGAAGCGATGACCAAAGAAAAGCGCGGCATCAACCGATTGACCGTATCAATGATTGCGTCGCCGTCTTTCACCCCTAACGCGCCGCCGGGGCAAAAATCGTTTTGAATATCGACAACCAACAATGCGGAATCGCTGAAAGATTCGTTCATGATTCACCTCGATTACGAACTCTGCGGCTGCTCTGCGTGAATGCGCGCCTCGGCAAGTTCTTGCAATCGTTTTTGCTCGCTTCTGAGCTTTTCGCTAACGTTCACAGCATAGCGCGCCGACGAATCGAGCGCCAACAGTTCGTCAGGCAGACGCCGCAATTCGCTTTGTGCCAACTCGCGTGAGCGGGCTAGAGACGGCGAGCTTTCGACCGAATCGGTCGGCGCAAAATCTCCCGCGCGTTTGCCCGATTGCATGACACATTGCAGAAGCGGTTGCCAGCGATTACCCTCTGTTGCCAGCGGAGCCGCTTCATCGGCGAAGGCAATTACATCTTGCTGGTACTTCTCATCGTCGCTGATCTGCCGCCACACTTGCTTTGCGCCGGGGTAGGTGGCTTTGTCTTTGCTCAGTTTGATGCGATGCATCGCTTTGCCCTCGCGTATGACTTCGACCAGTTTATAGACGCACGAAAGAGCGGGAGCATCGTATGAAGTCGCTAGCTGTGTGCCGACTCCGAAAGCGTCTATTTGCGCGCCTTCGCGTAGCAGTTCGGCGATGCGATATTCATCGAGGTCGCTGCTGGCAAATATTTTTGTCGAAGCTCTGCCCGCATCATCCAAAATTTTCCGCGCTGCTTTACTCAGAGAGGCGAGGTCGCCGCTATCGAGCCGAATGGCTTGAATGGGCTGCTCGAAATTGTTGGCCAAGCGTTCGGTTGCGGCCAGCGTGTCGTAAGTGTCAACCAGTATGGTCGCGCTTTCGGGAAAGACCTTGAGAAAGGCGCGAAAGGCATCGTCTTCTTGATCGAAGAGCATGACGAACGAATGTGCGAGCGTGCCGAAGGTCGGAATGCCGAAGAGAAAACCGGCTTCGACATTCGAAGTGCCGATGCAGCCGCCGATGTAAGCGGCGCGGGCTGCGAGCAATCCGGCTTCCGACCCATGCGCGCGCCGCGTGCCGAATTCGATGACGCTACGACCGGCGGCGGCAGTGACAACGCGGGCGGCTTTCGAAGCGATCAAGGTTTGCAGGTTGATCGTCGTCAGCAAAAAGGTTTCGATGATCTGCGCTTCGATGACCGGCGCGGTCACCCGCAGCAGCGGCTCGTTTGCGAAGACCGCCGTGCCTTCCGGCATCGCCCACACCTCGCCTGTGAAGCGCAGCGATTTCAGATAGTCGAAAAACTCGCGGCTGACGTGTGCAAACGATGGGTGCGAACGCACATATTCGACTTCGGCGTCTGTGAAGCGGAGTGACTCCAAATAATCGAGGACTTGTTCAAGCCCCGCAGCGATGAGGTAATTGCGCTCAGGCGGCAATCGTCGGACAAAGAGTTCGAAGGTGGCCGGATGACGGATTTGATTCTCGAAATAGGCCGCCGCCATCGTCAGTTCATAGAGATCGGTAGAGAGGTTGTAAGAACGCTTGAGCATGGTTGTTCAAGTGTGAAGTTTGGATTGCCTG
>CAYXVU010000072.1:20790-25061 GCA_964468725.1 uncultured Clostridia bacterium | reverse complement strand
ATCAAGGAGGCGCGAACAACTGGGGGCTAGTCAGACAATTCGTCGCATCGGATGGACAGGCAACAGACCTCTTCGGCAACCAAGTAGCGATCAACAGCGATACGATTGTTGTCAGCGCGCCGCTTGCTCGTGTGGGCAACAGCAGCAATCAAGGCGCGGCCTATATCTTTCTGCGAACGGACTCGTCGCCTGCGCCAACCTATGACCTCTGTTTGCAGGATGATTTCGCGCCCTACCGCCAACTCTTCCTCAATTCACAGACTGGCGACTACCTCTACTGCGACGGCCTGAGGCTGATTGTGGGGGTTGGCACGCTGACCGGCAAAAGCAATGGCTTGACCATCACTCACAAGGCGGCTGACCGCGATGTGTCGGTGACGGTCACCTTCAGTCAATTCGTCGCCAATCGCGGCTCCGCGTCGCTGCTCATGCTCAATCAAAAGGTCACCTATTCGATTAGCGACCGCAACATTGACAATAACAAATGCGCTTGCGGCAAATCATCCTAACGAGGTGAGAGCGGCAGCCTTGCAACCGGCAACGAAAACGAACAGGCGAAACAAGGATAGTTGGCGGTCAGCGCAATCAGCCGAGCGCGACACAAGCGGTTCACAATCCGATTTGCCGCGCTTCGGCTATTTGAAGATGCCTACCCCTGAAGGGCGAGGCGGTCAACCTCGTCCTTCAGGGTTTTTCCAAGAGATTTTCTCATCAACGCTGCTTGGCGGCAGCCGCGCTTGCGGCGCGTTGGTTCGCCATCAACTTTTCAACTTCATCAGCTTCCGAAGGGATGCGCGCGCTCATCTTCACTAATCCGGTTTCGGTCACCAGATAATCGTCTTCGATGCGCACACCGAGTTGTTCTTCAGGGATGTAGATGCCCGGTTCAATGGTGAAGACTGAGCCGACCGGCGCGGGTTTGCTGTAATTGCCTACGTCATGCACGTCCATGCCGAGCCAGTGACCGAGTCCATGAATGAAATAGCGGTCGAGCGTATTGCCCTGTTTATCGCGCAACGGGCTTTTCCGCATGACCTCTGAGGCGACGCGGTTCAAGTCGTTGATCGTCGAGACGCCGGGCTTGAAGGCTTTTTCGGCGGCACGCTGCGCGTCAAGCACAAGTTGGTAGATCTCGCGTTGGCGCGGCGTGAATTTGCCCGATGCCGGATAGGTGCGCGTGATGTCTGCCGTGTAGTAGCTGTACTCCGCGCCAATGTCTACGACGATTAAATCGCCCGCTTCGATCTGCTTGCGATTCTCGTTGTAATGCAAGATGGTCGAGTTGATGCCTGACCCGACGATGGAGGGAAAGCCTGCGCGTTCGGCTCCGTTGCGCGCGAAAGCATATTCGAGTGCGGCCTGCACTTGATATTCATAGACGCCGGGGCGAATGGCGGCTGCGGTATCGCGTTGCGCTTCGCCAGTAATGTCAATGGCTTTTTGCAAAAGCGCGATTTCGGCGGGCGACTTCACTTTTCGCATCTCGGCCAGCAGCGGCGACACATCGGTGATTTGCACATGCGGGAGGTCGCGTTTGATCCGTTCGACGAAGTGATATTCGCGGGTAATCACGGCGGTCGAGCCGCGCGCGACGAGCGTATAGAGTTTAGCGGCAGGCTTTGCGCCTTCAGATTTGAAGGGCGCGGCCATCAATAAGGTCTTCAATTGCGTTTCGAATTGATCGGCGCTCAGAACCTCCTGAATGCCGAATTTCTGTTGGGCTTCAGCGCCGGGGCTGAGTTTGACGCCCGTCCAGCGTTCTTGTCTGAGGTTGCGTGCCGGAATAAAGAGCGTCTCTTGCGCGGGTTTTCCTTCGATCAGTCCAGCGGGAACGAGCAGCAAATACGAAGCAGGGATTTCCGCGCCGGTCAGATACATAAAATCGTTCTTCTGACGAAAGCGCCCGACTTCGCCGAGGTCTTCTTCGCGCGCGCCGAGCAGGACGACGATGCCGTCTTTGATCTGCTCCAGCAATCGTTGGCGGCGAGCGCGGTAATCGGCTGGCGGCTGCCCCGCCAGTTGGGTTGCGCTTGCGGCGGCGACGCGCGGCATCAAATTGGGCGCGACGACGACAAACAGCATCAGCGCGATGGCGAACCGATAGCTGGCACGCACCCCGTACGAGAGTCGGATGTTGGCGTTCATAATCTCTCCGATTTTCTGATTTTCGATCTGGCAGCCTTGCAGGCGTCTCAAGCATAGCCGAAGCCTTCGCGCCCTTCCAGCTATCGCGCACGCCTTACGGATTCTGGCCGTCTATTTTATACTGGCGAGGCGAATCCTCTGATGACAAGCAGATGAAGACAAAGGCATAGCACGCATGACAGCAAACCAGTCCAACGCCGATGCGGGGCTCGCATCGCATTTTGAAGGCAATCAACAAGAGGTTCTCGATTTCATTCGCTGGCTTGTCGAGCAAGAATCCATGTCGCGGGAAGCCGATGCCAATCAGCGCATCGCCGAACGCTATGGCGCGCGGCTCGATGAGTGGGGCGCGCAGGTTGAGTTGTTGAGCGACCCGAAATTCGGGGCGACCGTGCGCGCGCGTTTCGACTTTGCCGATGGCGAAGCGAAGAGCGACAAGCAGTTGCTCGTCGTCGGGCATCTCGATACCGTTTGGCCGCTCGGCACTCTGGCAACGCGACCCTTCCGCATCGAAGAGGGCAGAGCCTACGGGCCGGGCATCTTTGATATGAAAGCGGGGGTGACGATTTCGACTTTCGCCATGCGCGCCATCAAAGAACTCGGTCGCGCGACGCGTCGCCGCGTGACTTTTCTGATGACTTGCGATGAAGAGACCGGCAGCCATTTTTCGCGCGAGGTGATCGAAGAGGAAGCGCGCAAGGCTTGTGCGGCGTTGGTGTTGGAGCCTCCCATTCCGGGCGGCATCGTCAAGACCGGGCGCAAAGGCGTAGGCGAGTTCGAACTCATCGTGCGCGGTCGTCCGGCGCATGCCGGAAACGACCCGCAGGCTGGCGTCAGCGCCATCACCGAACTGGCGCATCAGATTCTGGCCATCAACCAGCTCAATGATTATGACCTCGGCACGACGGTCAATGTCGGAGTGGTGCGCGGCGGCGTGCTCTCGAATGTCGTTGCTGCCGAAGCGCGGGCGGCGATTGATATGCGCTTTGCGGAGGTGACGGAAGGTGAACGCATTTGCGAAGCGATGCGCGGCCTCAAGCCGGTTTTGGATGAAGCGCGACTCGAAGTATTGGGCGGCATCAATCGCCCGCCGTTGGTTCGCACCAAAGAGGTCGGCGCGTTGTTCGACCAGGCGAAAGGGTTGGCCGCCGAGATCGGGTTCGAATTATGCGAAGGTTCGGTCGGCGGCGGCTCGGATGGGAACTTCATCGCGGCGATGGGCGTGCCGGTGTTGGATGGACTTGGCGTAGACGGCGCGGGCGCGCACGCGGAACACGAACATATTTTGGTCGCCGACATCCCGCGCCGCGCCGCTTTGATTACTCGACTGATTGAGACGATCTGATCTTCGATGTGAAACAAGGAGGCTTGATTGTGAGGATTCCGACCTTTCAGGATGTCTTACTGGCGCGCAAGCAGATTCGTCCCTACCTTGCGCCGACGCCTCTGCACAGCTATCCAGCGATCAACGATCTGATCGGCACAGAGGTCTTCATCAAACATGAAAATTATCAGCCCGTCGGCGCGTTCAAAGTGCGCGGCGGCGTCAATCTGGTTTCGCAACTGAGCGGCGAAGAGCGTCAGCGCGGAGTGATTGCCGCTTCGACCGGCAATCACGGCCAATCGGTCGCCTATGCAGCGCGACTCTTCGGCGTGCAGGCGCGCATCGTCGTTCCCGAAAACGCTAATCCCGGCAAAGTTGCCGCCATGCGCGGCATGAATGCGGAAGTCATCTTTCACGGCGAGAAGTTTGACGACGCGCGCCAGTATTGCGAACAACTCGCACGCGAAAGCGGGGCGCGCTATGTTCATTCGGGCGACGAGCCGCTGCTGATTGCCGGAGTCGCCACCTATGCGTTAGAGATGTTCGAAGGCCAGCCGGGTCTGGATGTCATCTTCGTTCCGGTCGGCGGCGGCAGCGGAGCCGCAGGCGTTTGCATTACGGCGCACACCATCAACCCGCAATGCAAAATCATTGGCGTGCAGTCCGAAAAAGCGCCAGCCGCTTTCGAATCGTGGCGCAATAAAAAGATCATGGAGGCCGCCAACCAAACCTTTGCCGAAGGATTGGCGACGGCAATCGGCTTCAACTTGCCGCAGCAAATCCTGTGGGCGATGTTGAATGA
>CAYXVU010000072.1:0-20690 GCA_964468725.1 uncultured Clostridia bacterium | reverse complement strand
AAGCTGTGATGCTGCGCCGCTGGGCTATTTTTTTATTCCTTCTCGTGGTCGCGCAACTCGCCGAGCGTCCGGCGATCTCGTTCAACTGGAGGGCGGTCGCCCCGCACGATCTCAAAGTTACGGCGACGGAACTCGGTTGCCCCGAAGCCGATGCCGCTATCCTCTTCCGCGAAGGCGAATTGATTGACAATGATGCGGAGGGGACGAGTTTGAAAGTCTATGTCCGCATAAAGATTTTCACCGAACGCGGACGCAAATACGCGGACATCCAACTGCCGTATAAATCCGAACTCGGCAAAATCACTGACGTGCGGGCGCGCACGATTCGCCCCGATCAATCCATCGTCAATGTCGAAAACCGCGACATCTTTGACCGCGTCTTGTCGAAGAACACGCGCGGAACCTATCGCGCGAAAGTCTTTTCGATGCCCGCTGTCGAACCGGGTTCGATCATCGAATACCGCTACCGGCAAACCTACCCGGAAGGCTTTCGCTTCTTCGCGCTCGACCTGCAATCTGACCTCTTCACCAAACAACTGCGCTACTCGATCAGACCGCAAGTCGAAACCAGTTTCGATGTGCGATGGGTAACCTTCAATGCGCCCGACGCCAAGATGTTCGACCCGGTTTGGGACGGCACGTATGACATCAACGCCGAAAACATTCCGCCGTTTCGCCGCGAGGCGCTGATGCCGCCCGATCTGACGGTCAAATTTTGGGGCTGGCTCTATTACTCGAACGAATTCGAGACGACGCCGGAAAAATACTGGCGCGAGTACGGGCAGCGCATGTATGAGCGCACCACTTACGAAACCAAACCGACAAAGACGATGCGCCGCGTCATCGAAGCCATCACGCTGCCTTCATACACGACAGAGGAGAAGGTCGCGCGCTTGTACCACTACGTTCAGAACGAAATTCGCAATACCGGCGAACGCGAACTGAATTCGGCGGGCGAATCATCATCTGACAATTTGAAACGCAATGACACGGCGGAACAGACCCTCAAACGACGCTACGGCACGCCGCGTGAAGTCAATCGTTTGTTTATAGCGTTGTTGCGGACGATTGGTCTGGATGCGCGCGTGGCAGAGTTGACGACGCGGGATGAAAACTTCTTTCATCAGACTTTCCCCGATGCCTTTCAGTTCAATAGCGAAGTCACCGCTGTCGTCGGACGAGACGGGGCGTTGCAATTTTACGATCCGAGCACGCCCTATTGTCCGTTGGGGATGTTGTCGTGGGATAAAGAGGCAGTCGAAACGCTGCTTCACGATGCCCGCCAGCCGCGCTTTGTAAAAACACCATTGAGCGACGCCGCGCACAGCAAAGAGGAGGTCAAGATGGAGGTCAAACTCTTTGCCGATGGCCGCGCCGATGTGAAGGTCGAGACCACAGTCAATGGTCAGCGATCCATCGAACTTCGCAACGAGTTGATTGATTTGTCGCCCGATGAACGGCGCAAGCGCGTCGCCGACAAGGTGCGCGCCCGGTTGACGGCGGCAACCGTTGATGAAGAAGCTATCACGTTGCCGAAGTTGACGACCCTGACGGCATTGCCGGAGATGGGCTATGACTTCAGCGCTGCGCAATTGGCTTCCCGTTCCGGCAGTCGCTTGCTCTTTCGTCCGGCGCTGGTCGGTCGCCGGGATGAAAGTCTGCTTACGGATGCCAACCGCGCCAATCGCGTTTACTTCAAATATCCATGGTCGGAGAGCGAACGCGTGATTGTTCAACTGCCCGCCGGGTTCGAAATTGAACAACTACCGGAAGGTGAAAGTTTCAACATCGGCGTGGCGCAATATCTCACTTCGTTTAAGCGCGACGGACAAAGCATTATCTTCGAGCGCAAACTCTCCGTAGAGGGGTTTATCTTTGCGGTCGAGCATTACGCGGCGATCAAAGCCTTCTTTGATCGCGTCCAACAAGCCGACCGCGCCGCCATCTCTTTGCGGCAAATCGAAGTCAGCACCGTAGGCAAACATCCCTGACGAAATTGCGTGCGGGAAACCATTGCGTCGTAGACGAGAGCGGCGTTTGGCTGTTGGGCGTAGGCTAGGAGATAAAGACCGGTAGCTGTCGGATGACCGTTTCGGGCGTTCCCCAACGCCGCTCTGCAAACGCGCAATTGACGCGAAAACAGACTTGAGCAAGCTCCTCTTTTGGTTGCCCTTGATCGAGTTGACAATCGAAGACACAGACGACGAGCGGGACACCTTCGACCTGCAGCTTGGGTTCTTGTTGCGACATAGATTCGAGCCTCATACTTTCATAGACGGAAAAAAATCACTATCCTTTGCACGCCGTAAAAAATTTTTCTCCTCGCCACTTACCTCCTCACCCATTGCGGTATACAAAACCGACTCGCGACCTGATTCTTCCCTTCCTGCTTGAGCAAACCACAGCCGCTTCTCTACAATCAGAGCTTACGCCGTCAGGGCGATAGCCAGCTAACGCGTGTAAGCCGAGACGGAACAAGCCAACCGATGCTCAAACGAGTCATGCATAAACTGGAACGGCGACTGGCGGCGCGCACCCCGAATCGCGTCTTCAGGCCGTTTGAGTGGGGCGTCGAATTTCTGAATCCGGCTTTTATGCCGCAGGCCAACGGCCACGCGCTGACGCCGCGCGAAATGCTGCTGGCCTTCAATGAGCGCGCGTGCCGACAAAGCGACCAATTTTTTGGGTTGCCCGACGCGCTGCCCTTCACTTTCGACGGTTTCTGGCTGTCGTTTCCAAGCGCGGTGACCTCGCCTTACCGAGAGAACAACCTCGTTACGGCGCGCTACTTTCCCGTCGCGGGACGTGCCGATGAAGAGCCGGACAGCCGCGCAGCAGAGGTGCAGCGCGCCGCCGGACGCGCAGTCATCGTGTTGCCGCAGTGGAATGGCGATAGTGAAAGTCATATCGGCTTGTGCAAGCTGTTCAGTCGCATTGGCATCGCCGCCTTGCGTCTGAGCCTGCCCTATCACGACCGTCGTATGCCTGCCGAACTCGCGCGCGCCGATTATCTGGTGAGCGCCAATGTCGGACGCACTCTTCAAGCCGTGCAGCAAGCCGTCGTAGATACGCGGGCGGCGATTCACTGGCTGCACGCGCAAGGCTATGACCGCATCGGCATTGCCGGAACCAGCATCGGCTCGTGCGTATCGTTTTTGACCTTCGTACACGATGAACGCGTATGCGCAGGCGCGTTCAATATGGTGTCGAGCTACTTCGGCGATGTCGTATGGGCGGGCATGGCGACCGAACATGTGCGACGCGGCTTGGAGACCGAATTGACGGAAGCCGAGGTGCGGCAAATGTGGATGGCCATCAGCCCGAATGCTTACATCGGGCGGCTGGCGCAGAATCCGCGACCCGGCCTCTTTATCTCTGCGCGCTATGATTTGACCTTCACCCCGCAGCTTTCGCAGTTGCTATTTGACGAGTGTGAGCGCCATCGGCTCCACTTCGATAAGCGCATTCTGCCCTGCGGACACTATTCGATAGGCGAAGCGCCGTTTCGTTATTATGATGGCTATTTGATTGTGAACTATCTGCGGAAACATCTGTAAACCGCAATGACCGCATCCTGACTAAACGGAGGAACCCACTATGCAAAGCAAGCAAGCGATTCAACCTGTCCTAAGCGCCTTCATCCTGATCGCCTTATTCTGTGCGTTGCCCGTCAAGAGTCTTGCCGGACAAGACTCGCTGCCGACTTCCGAATCGTTCACGGTGCGAGCCGTGGTGCCGGGCGTGTGGGCGCTGATCGTCAAACCGCGCACGCCGGGGCTTGCGGTGTCGAATGCGGCGGTCATCGAGTTGAGCGACAAAGTGTTAGTCGTAGACTCTCATCTGTCGCCGTCGGCAGCCCGTGAAGCCGCGCGCTTGATCGTGCAACTGACCGGCAACAAACCCGTGCGCTATCTGGTCAATACCCATTGGCATCCCGATCACGTTCAGGGTAATTCGACCTATTCGTCAGCTTTTCCCAACGTTCTCGACATCGTTTCGCATGTCAATACGCGCCGCGACATCCTCGCTCTGGAGATTCCTTTCCTGAAGGATCAAAAGGTGCAACTGCCCAAACAGATCGCCGGATTGGAAACGCAACTGGCCAGCGGCACGCTCAACGGTGCGCCCCTGACCGAAGCGCAGAAGCGACAGGCGCAAACGCAACTGACACAGGCTAAAGCGGTGCTTGCCGAAATCGCCAATCTCGAAATCACGCTGCCGACCTTGACGCTGGATCGTTCGATGGTGCTGCACGCGGGCGAACGCGAAGTGCAGATTCTCTATTTCGGGCGCGGCCATACGGAAGGCGATGTAGTGGTCTTTCTGCCGAAAGAGAAGGTGCTGGTGACCGGCGACCTGCTCACCAACTCGATTCCCTTTATGCGCGACGCCTATCCGCAAGATTGGAGCGCGACCCTAGCGGGAGTCGAAAAGCTCGACTACACGCAAACCATTCCCGGTCATGGCGAGGTGCAACAAGGCAAAGAGCGGTTGCAGATGTTGCGCGCTTTTTTGGATGATCTGCTTCCGGCGGTGCACAAAGCCATCAGCGAAGGCAAATCGCTTGAGGATGCCAAAAAGACAGTCAAAGCGGAACTCGCACCGAAACATGAAAAGAACTTTCCCTCATGGAACGGCGGGGCAGAAGCGGCCATTGATCGCGCCTATAGACAACTCACGGCGCGCTAGCAAGACGTTGAGTAAAAGAAAGGAACTGGTTTCCCGATAAGAGAAGAGGGGTGCGTTTTGCCGGGCGAAATCCGGCAGCGCGTTATTTGCCGCTCATTTTGAGCTTATGGATTGCTTGTTCCAGCAGGTCGGCTCGTTGCTGGTGGCCGCTCTCTCTAAGCGATTTTACTTTTTGCTCGGCAACATCAAACTGAATCAGCAGGTTATCAGGGGAGCGAAACTCCTCGTCTTTTAAATCTCTAAATTCGACAGCAATCGCTTCTTGAATGAAAAAAGGCATTGTGCTTTCCGGGGTATCGCGAACCACTAACTTGAGAGGCGTTTTGCCAATTTGCGGGGAAAAGCCCTGTTCCGTTCCGGTCTCTTCGTTTCTCAGTATGTATGTTGTCAGACCTGCCAGTTGCTCAACCCTGACAAGGCGGGGATGGGTCTTTAAGGAATTCTCTGCCTCAATGGCCGATATTTGGGTTTCACCTTGTACAGGGCTTTGTCCATAAAGTTGTCGGGAATCGTCATTGACGATATATAAGCCGTCAACCGCCCCAACCAGAGTAGAAGTCTCTCCCTGAAAGGTGCGGCGAGTCTCTTTCCATTCGCCTGTGGCACTAATGGCCCTCGTATAGTATGCATAAAGTTCCGGCCAACTCTTGCCATCAGAGCGGGAGGCCAAATAATGAATGACTTTGGAACGCGGTTCTACAATTGTTTGTCCTTGTATTTTTTGTGACCTCATCACTGATGTCAGTAGCATGAAAAAGCCGCATAGAAAAATTATGGTCGCAATGATTTTGAATCTCATGAGCCATCCTCCTTCGGGAAACCGATTATCCGTATACCGCACAAACTGCGGAACAATACCGAAACTCACAGTCCCAACATAATTGGCAACAGCCAGGCCCGGTCTCTACAATACAAGAGCGCAAGCATCCGACTGTACAAGTCACACTTTGCGTGACACAACAACCGTCAAAATGGTTGCAGGATGCCAAAACCGTTGTTTGATTCCCAACCCCAAAGCTGGCTATTGCCATGAGCAGACCGGCTACCATCATTAGCGCCGAAAGTAGATGGCTGGCTTTCTTTTGCAGGGTAGCAATCATTATCATCATTTGATTTTTCTCAACAAGGAAATTAGCAAAACAAAACATAAATACGCTTATAGCTAAATAATATCAACAATAAAATGTTTTTTTTAGAACAATTAAACACATATAGAAGCTATACTCTCATGCGAGTAGGGTGATTACGGCACTTCTGACAAGGAGGAAGCCACATCAACACAGATCATATCACAGGGAGTTCGCTCCGATTGGGATTCGTGAACACCCTTTAGCAGATAATCAGGGTTTCCCATTACTCGATTAAACTACGATACAAATGAGACGGGTGGATAGGGATCAGCGTAACGGGTATGTGAACCTGCGTGGCATCTCTATTTCTCCGCGTCCGCTTCTGCTCGAGAATTTAACAACCTGCGATGTACGCTCATTCATTGACAGCCTCTCAAACAATACCTTTGACATCTGAAGGTGTGTGTGTTTGAATGCGACAATCGAAGCAATCGGGTTTCGATGCGTGCACATTGCCGGTCTCTCTCCCTGAAACCATCGGGTCATCGTTTCAGATCGTCGTGTTAGCAGGGGTCGGCGCATCAGAAATCAAAACAAGAAAACCATAATTTTTTGACAGCCCTTTTCTCTGTACACTGCTGATTGCCTCAACCGTCAGCACTCAACTTTGTAGGAGTTTTACTGATGTCATCTACCTGCAAGCGGACAGGATTTTACGCGCTCGTCACCTTGCTAATTCTTCTCTGTTGCGTTCAGTCATCACAGGCAACGGTCGTTTTTCTGCCCGCCGATGACGATATGATCGTCGGCGCGCGCGCCATCGTGCGCGGCAAAGTTCTCTCGATTACCAGTTCATTCGATGAACATCAAGATCGCATTTATACCTACATCACTCTGAAGGTTCAGGAAGTCTTAAAAGGCCAGATCAACGAACGCCAAATCGTACTGAAAGAACTCGGCGGCGTGATTGACGATCAAGCGTTGGTCATCTTCGGCAGCGCCCGCTACCGGGTAGGCGAACGCGTACTGCTCTATTTGGACACCTGGCAAGACGGCAGCCTGCGCACGCGAGATATGTTTCTCGGCAAGTTCAACATCATCGAAAATCCGGTCACCGGGCAAGAGATGGTCGAACGCAGCGCGCCCGATGAACGGACGGAAACTCTGACTCGCCAGCCGAACATTCGTCACGCACACCCGGAAGGCCGCAACACGGAGCGACTGGAACTCAACGCGTATCGCCGGATGGTGCGTGACAAACTGGCAGAGAACTTCGAACGCGCGGTCAACTTTGAAGCGCAATACTATGCCAACACCCCTGTTTTAGCCGCACCGCCTGAATTCGAAGTAGTAAAAGCGCGCGGCGCTGTGCAAACCCAGTTCACCCTGCTCGGCGCTTGGCGTTTCTTCGAACCCGACAATGGCTTGCCCGTGCCGGTGACCCTCAACACAACGCCTCCAAGCGGCGGCTCGACGCCCGTCGTCACGCTCACCGAAGCGCAAGTCACAGCCGCAGCCAATGCCTGGTCGAATGTCAGCAACTCTTCGCTGGACTTACTCTACACAGGCATTCTCAGTTCTTGTTATACCACCACAACGAATTTGGGCATTCACATTGTCTCCAACAACTGCGATGGACAACACTCGCCCTCTGCGGGATGCGCAAGCATTCTGGCCATAGGAGGCTTTCGACTCGGCGGCACGCAGACCAAGATGATCGGCGGCACGAATTTCCGCCAAGCCATTCAAGGCTTTGTCTCCTTCAATCCGTGGGCAAACTGTTTCTTTGGCAATAGCTGTAATGTGCAAGAGATTATGACTCACGAGATCGGACATGCGCTTGGTTTGGGACACTCATCAGACCCCGACGCAACGATGTACTTTCAAGCTCATTTCGATACCCGATGCGCCTCCCTGCGCTTTGATGATGAAACGGGCATTCGGTTCATCTATCCTCCGGCTTCCGGCAGCACGCCGCTAAGCATTACGACGACCTCGCTACCCAATGGTTCCGTTGGCGCGAGCTATTCACAAACGCTGACTGCCAGCGGCGGCACGCCCAATTACTTCTGGGCGGTTAGTGCAGGAACCTTGCCTGCGGGTTTGAATTTGATAGGCAGCACGATTACCGGTACGCCGACGGCATCCGGCGTCTCCAACTTTACGATTCGAGTTACCGACAGCCTCGGCATAAATGCGCAACGCAACCTTTCGATTACTATCAACTCTACGGGCGGCGGCACGCCGTACAACTCGCAATTCGTTTCGCAAACAGTGCCGACGGCCGTATCGCCCGGACAATCGTTTAACGTCACTTTGAAGTGGCTTAATACCGGCACGCAAACCTGGAGCGGGTCGGGCGGCTTTCGATTGGCCTCACAAAACCCCGCGCTCAATACGATATGGGGAGGCAATTCGGTCTTGCTGCCGGGATTCAATATCCCGCCGCAATTCAACCTCGAAGTCACCTTCACAGCCTTTGCGCCGAATACGCCGGGAACCTACAACTTTCAATGGCAATGCAATCAAGAAAGCGTCGGTTTCTTTGGTCAACCTTCGACCAATGTCGTCATTACCGTAGGGTCAGATGTAACGATCAGCGGCCAATCCTCTTTTGAAGCGCTCAATGGGGCGCAGTTCTCCCATCAATTTTCGGCGACGGGCGGAATCTCGCCTTACACCTGGTCGGTCGCCGGAGGAGCCTTGCCGACCGGACTCAATCTCAATGCAACGGGGCAGCTTGTCGGAACGCCTACCGTGACCGGCACCTTCAACTTCACGGTGCGGGCAACCGACGCACAATCGCGCACCGCGCAGAAGGCCATCTCCTTCGTTGTCAGACCGGCTTCGACGGTCACCATACAGGTGCAATCTACCCTCCAGACCGTGATGGGAGAATCCGTCAGCTACCGTCCGAAAGCCTCTGGCGGAGAGCAACCCTATAGTTGGTCGCTTTCGTCAGGCGCTTTGCCAACGGGGTTGAACTTCAATTCGACGACCGGCGAAATTACCGGCGTAGCCAGCCAGTTGGGGTCGTTCAACGTAGGCATTACGGTGCGCGACACGGCGGGGCAGAGCGACAGCGGCACCTTGCAACTCATCGTGTTGCCTGACCCGGCAAGCATCCCCGCTATCACCAAAGTCAAATACAAGAACGGCAAAAAGCTGATCGTTCTCGGCGAGCGTTTTCAGGCCTCTGCGATGCTCTTCATAAACAACGTGCGGCAGTCGCAACTTTCGATAGGCAATCGCTTCACGGTGAAGAATCTTCCACTTGCGCCGGGGACTTATGAAATCCGCGTTGAGAATCCGAATAACGTCTCTTCGCAGACGGTCAGGCTCGTAGTGAATTGAGACGACCGAAACGAGGCGAGGATATGATGATGAGAAGATTTCAACTCTCGCTCTTATGTCTGTTGTTGCCCGCTTTGGCCTTTGCACAGGAGCCGAAGACGCACCCCATTGATAAGGCGCTCGACGCCTGCGTGGAGAAGAATCCGTCAACCGCAGGCATGGTCACCTGTCTCGGCGAAGCTTATGACAAATGGGATAAAGAACTCAATCGCGTCTATAACGAACTGAGCCGCAAACTCGCCGCACCGGGCAAGCAAGCGCTCAAAACCGCGCAGTTGGAATGGCTCAAGTTCCGCGATGCCGAGTTCAAGCTGCTCGAAAGCATCTATGCCAACTTCGAAGGCACCATGTATATCCCCATGCAAGCGGATGAAAAGTTGCAGATCGTCCGCAAACGGACGCTCGACTTACAAGACCACCTCGACATGCTGAAAGAGCATTCGGTTCGCTGAGGCGCGTCATATCAGAGCCGCCGATTCTCTTTAAGCAATTCAATAGCGTGAGCCATGCGCCGCTGGCGTGTCTCTTCGCGTTTGGCTTGGGTGATCCAACCCACAAATTCGCGGCGATACGACGGCGCGAGGGCTTGAAAGTTCTCCCACGCTGGCGGATGTTTTCGAAACCCCGCCTCCACGAAATCGGGCACGACCAATTCCGGCTTTTTCCGCTTTTTTGCTGGCACGTCTTTGCCGCTGAGCACGCTGGCGGGAATCTTTTCGAGTCCGGCTGGCGTCATCAACCCCTCTTTGACCAATCTGCGAGCGCGTCGCCGATTCGGCTCCGACCAGTTATTTCGATCTTTGCGCGGGGTAAATTTCTGCGCGTACCTTTCGTCATCAATCCGCTTGACGGTACTGTCAATCCAGCCGAAGCAGAGGGCTTCTTCGACAGCATGGTCATAGGAGATCGTCGGCTGTTTCGTGTGTCTTTTATAATAAATCAGCCATACCTCCGTTGCTGTTTGATGATACAGAGCAAGCCATTCGCGCCATTCGCCGCGATGGGTCACATAGAGCGTTTCGGTGATCTTCATAGGTTTGGACGGTTGAATAACGGCTTTGTTCGCCTGCCGGACAAACGATTGCCTGTCCGTTACCTGCACCCATCCGCACGAAGGATCATTCATCATAGGCGCGGCTTGGCGCGCTTCGCTTCGTCAAAGCCGAGCCTTCTTTCGGGCAATGAATTGCCGGTTGCCTTACACCTTTGCGAGAGTCAGACCGGCCTGATCCTGATATTTGCCGCCGCGATCCGAATAGCTGGTTTCGCAGGCTTCATCGGATTCGAAGAAGAGAATTTGAATGAAGCCCTCTTCAGCATAGAGCCGCACAGGCAGATTGGCGGCGTTGTACAATTCAACGACCAACCGCCCGCACCAACCGGCCTCTAACGGCGTTGTGTTCGCGATGAGGCCGCAACGAGCATAGGTCGATTTTCCGATTGCCAGCGAAGTCACGTTGCGCGGGATGTTGAAGCGTTCGATGGTGATGCCGAGCGCGTAAGAGTGCGGCGGCAGCAACCAATACTCCGACCCATCCGACGAGCAGCGGATGGGAACATCAAGTAAACTGGTGGCGTCAAAATTTTTCGGGTCAATCTCGGTTCCCGTTACCGGCGAAAAGACTTTGAACTCATCGCGCGCCAACCGGCAATCGTAGCCGTAACTCGACAGCCCTGAACTGATGATGCGGCGGTCTCCGACGGCGCGAATCAAGCGTTCTTCAAACGGTTCAATCAACCTTTCTTCTTTGCACATGCGCTTAATCCACGCATCCGACTTGATCGACATTCACCCTCCTGAAAAGTTTGGGGCTCGCAATTGGTGCGTCCGATTCGACAGGCCTTAGGGCGACGCTGGCGTGTGTGCTTCGGCCAGCGCGCGGCGTTCGAGCACAGCCGAACGCAGCATCATGGCTGCCGTATAAACGACAACGATAATGACCAACGCCTTCACATAATCGAGCGGCAATGACCCCACAATCTTCGCAGCAATCCATACCGCAGGGATGCCGCCGAGCGCTAACCCTATCGAAGCGCGCAGATCATAACTGCCTTTGCGAATGAAGCGCACGCTGCTGACCGGCATCAGAAAAGCGCACGACCCCATCATAATGGGGAAAGCTGTTGATTCGGCCATACCCAGCAAGCCGATGAGAATCAAACAGGGCGCGTATAAACCGATGCCGAGCGTCATCAGCGCGCCCAACATGAAATTACCGGCCATGCCGATCCATAGGCGCGTGCCCTCCAGCGCCAAAGCGTCAGTGCCTGCTGGAACCAATTTGAGCAGTCGCAAAAGCATCAGAGTCGCTGCCGCTAACAACGCCATTCCCATGCCGACCTGCACCTTACGGCGTGACCACTTGGCCACCGTACCCGCGCCGACCCAGGCTCCGGCAACCGCCGCCGCGATCAGCAAGATCAAGGTCTTCATATCAACTTGAATAATCAAGATATAGATGAAGGCTTGGGTGATGGTCGGCAGCGTATGACCGACGTTGAGCGTGCCGGGGATGACGCGATCATCTACGACATTGCGGAATTTGAAGAGCGATGTGGTGGTGGCAAACGAACCGATGCCGAGCGTGTCGAAGAAATTCGTCACAAACCCGATGGCGCTGGTCAGCCAACCGGGCGCGACAGAGTTGGAGCCTCGCCGATGCAGAATGTCCGATACCCAAATGAGCAAGTAAAGGGCTGCGAAGACTCCGAGCGCGATAAACAGCCAGCCTTTTATTGTCATGGCGCGAATGCTAATGCAAACGGAGGGGAAAGACAACGGACAATCCCGTCAGGCTGTGAGCGATTGATCGCTGGCCAGCCGCCGCTGCCAGTTGCTACTATCGCCGCGTGAATCTCAGCACGGTGATACCGGTCATCGTCGGGCCGACGGCTTCGGGAAAGAGCGAACTCGGCATCCGAATCGCCCTCGCCCTCGACGGCGAGATCATTAACCTCGATTCGATTCAAGTCTATCAACGCATCTCTATCGCCACCGCCAAAGTGCCTTTCGAAGAACGGCAAGGCGTGCCTCATCATCTGCTCGATATTGTCGAGCCTACTGAAAATTTCACGGCGGGCGATTATGCAGAGATCGCCGCCCAAACGATTCATGACATTGAAGCGCGCGGGCGCACGGCCATATTGGTCGGCGGCACGGGCTTCTATTTACGCGCGCTGGTGCAACCGCTCTTTGCCGGGCCGAAGACCGATTTGCAATTGCGACAGCGGCTCACCCGCCTGCGCGACCGCAAAGGCGAAACCCACTTGCACAAGCTGCTGGCACGCCTTGACCCGCAAGCGGCTGTGCACATCAGCCCGCGCAACTGGTCGCGCATCATGCGCGCCCTCGAAGTCTTTTTTCAAACCGGTCGTCCGATCTCAGCAGCGCAAATCGAAACGCCGCCGCCCCCCGAATTCGCCCGCCGCATCCGCGTGCTGGCGCTTGCGCCGTCGCGCGAAGCCCTCTATGCGCGCATCAACGAACGCGCGGAGAGGATGTTTGCCAGCGGGCTTGTCGAAGAGGTCGAAGCGCTCATCGCCTCCGGTCTGCCGCCGGATGCGAAAGCCTTTCAAGCGCACGGCTACCGGCGGGTTGTCGAATTTTTACAGGGCAAACGCACTCGCGCCGATGCGCTCAATCAGATGAAGCTCGACACCCGACACTATGCGAAACGCCAGTTGACCTGGTGGCGCGCCTGGCCGGAGGTGCGATGGATTCACCGCTTTGGCAACGAAGATACCGCTTTCGTCGAAGCGATGGCCGCTTTAGATGAAGCGCGCAATTGATGAAGTGATGACCCGATAGGCAAGGGCACGCGCCTGCGATTCTGTAGAATCATTTCTACCCGATTGTCACCTTCCCATGCTTCAGGCGTAAATCGGCTTTGGGTCACTCCCCATCAGAGAGGGCAGTCGAAATTCGACTGGTGCTAATTCGTTCATCGTTCCGCAGGGTGGGTCATGATTGCGTAAGGATTTGCGCGATAGACTGGTCGAGTCCGTAGCGTTCGAGAGCGGCGCGGTTACGATCAAGCAAGGCGTGCAGGTCTTCGCTGATGAAGGCGTGTAAGCGTGCCGGTTGTGCGCTGGTAACGAGTAAGTCTTCGACGGCAAGTTGCAGAGCTTCGGTCAATCCGGCAACGAAATTCGCGGGCATCGTTTTGCCGACGAAGACGATCTCGCCCGCCAGGTATTCAAATTCGGAGCCGAACGGATCGAGGAAGGGATAGCGGTCGGCGATGCGCAGTTGACCGGCGCGCAGGCTGAGAGGAAAACTTTCTCCAGGTTCGGCAGCGCGCGCCACTTCTTCGATGATGTGCGCGATCTCACCGAGCCAACGTTTCACCTCTTCCATCTCGGTGGTTTCCGTCGGAGCTATCGTCGGTACGGCCTCCGGCGCTTCAGCCAACAGAAACTCTTGTTGGGCAGTGGTAGCGAACAGACGCATGGTGTTGGGGCTGATGCCCTGCGAAGCTTCGGCAGCCGTCGCCGGAAGCGGTTTGCTAAATTCGGCCTTTTGCGATTCAAGCGGTGCGGGCGATGGCTCTTCGGTCATCGGGATGAAGGACTCGCCTCCTGCTAGCTCTTCGGCCAACAGCGACTCGTTGGTGTGCGGTTCGATGGGGGAGCCCATTTCGACTTCGAAATCGGTTTCGACAATCTGCGAAGCAATTGCTGGCGCAGGCGCGGCCTCTGGCTGATCGGGCACGGCGGCGAATTCGGATTCCGGATCGCTGATGACGACAAAGGAATCCTGTGTGACACTGGGCTCAACTTCTTCGATCTCCGTTGACTCGTTCTCTGCGAGCATCGGCGCGTCGTCGCTACCGGGGCGTTTGAAGTAGACATCAAAGACGCCGCCGCCGGTTTTACATTCGTCGAATAGAGTGCGCAAAGTGGCGTTGTCATAAAGGTTGAGCCGCCCCGATTCGATCTCAGCAAAGGCTTCGCCCGGCGTGATGATGCGAAAGCGGTCGTCTTGAATATGGATGAGGGCGGTCGTGCCGCTCGTCGTTTTGACTTCGACGAACCACTGACGGTCGCGTTCGCGCAGAAATTTGGCGACCATTTTGTCAAGGTCGGCAAACTCGGAGCTCAATCCCGTGTAGAGGGCTTCGGCGCGGATGCGACCGGCGATGGCCGAGGCCACGCCGCGCGGATAGTTGTAGACGGAGACTCGTCCGCGCTCTTTCTGGGCTAATTGGGTGAGTTTGGCCACCGATGTAGGCGTGTACTGTTCGCCGCGCCGTTCAAGGGCTGCCGTCACGGTGCCGCCATCAATGATGATATGCGCGTCGGTTTCGCGCAGCACAATTTCGACGACGCCGGAGAATCCGCCTTCGCACAAATCTTCGATCAAGGCGCCGATGATGATATAACTCGTCGCCAAGTTTTGATGCAACGCTTTACCTTGCGGGATAAACATAATCGGGTGTCAGGCCTTAGCTGTCAGGCGGTAGAAGTGAAAAGGTGGGGAGGAACCGTGCAAAGTGCCCAATTTGCCTTTTCTCCTCGTCCCTTTTTTCTGCTGGTACCTCTAAACCGGACATCTATTTTTTCATCGGCGATTTGTACTTCTTCTTTTCGATGTCGGCGACGATGCGCGCCGCTTTGTTGCGCGCGATCAGCGGCAGCGTATCGTCGCCGCTCAAAGTCTGCAATGCCAGCCGTATGCGCTCTGGCTCTGCGATATTACCGAGTCGGAGTGATGTTTCAACCGACTCTAGTTGATGAGGCAAATCGAGCGGCTGATATTGTTGCATCGTCTCCAAGTCGAACAAATGAATCTCTTGTGTGGCAATGGCGCGAAAGATATTCGCCAGCTCCTCGATTTGCAGATTCGTCGTGTAATTGAAGCGCACTTTGCGAGTGCGCTCGCCCGCTTGCGCGCCCACCGTGATCCAACCGAGATGTGAGAAATCTTTCTTGCTCTGATAGTCGGCGTTGGAATTGAGAAAATCGGTTTCGTTATACAACTGCTGAATGCGGGCGATGGTCTCCGGTCGTAAGGCGACCGGCAAGTTGATGAGGTCTTCCGCCTCGCCACGTTTGAAACGAATTTCGCCTTTGCCAGCGGCATCAAGGTCAACTTCGATCAACGACAGATAAAACCGCGCACCGTCGTATTGATAAGAGTATGTTGAGGCGGCGCTCTCCTTGTGGTTGCCGTTCTCTGAGGTTTGGGCAACCGCGATAGCGGCGCAGGCGAGCGCCGCCAACAGACTCGCAATCCACAAATGGCTGATTGGGATTAGCCGCTTCAACGAACAGACTGCCATCATGGTTTACGACCTTTTCACTCGAACTTCACCGAGACCAGTTTGGAGATGCCGGGCTCCTCCATTGTAACACCGTACAGGGCGCGCGCCGATTCCATCGTGCGTTTATTGTGGGTGATGACTAAAAACTGCGTCTCGCAGCTCATCTCGATAACCTTGTTTGAGAAGCGCCCGACGTTGATCTCATCAAGCGGCGCATCCACTTCGTCGAGGATGCAAAAGGGCGACGGACGATATTGAAAAATCGCCAGCACCAACGAGATGGCCGCCATCGCTTTTTCGCCGCCGCTCAGCAACAGGACATTTTGCAACCGTTTGCCGGGCGGCTGCGCGATGATGTCTATGCCGGATTCCAACACATCATCTTCGTCAATCAGGATCATCTCGCCGCGTCCGCCGCCAAAGAGTTCGACAAACATCTTCTGGAAGTTCTCATTGATATGAGCGAAGGCGTGGCGGAAACGTTCGCGCGAACGGCGTTTGATTTCGGCGAGCGCCTCTTCTGTAAGTTTGATCGAATCGAGAATGTCACGCCGCTGCTCGGAAAGAAAGGTGAATCGCGTTTCCGCTTCTTCCAACTCTTCGAGCGCCATCATGTTGACACCGCCCATCTCGTCGAGCTTCAAGCGCAGTTCATCCAGCCGCTGCCGCGCGCTTTCAGCATCAGTGGTCGGCTGTTCGTTGGCGGTTGTAGCGATAACTGGAAGATCATCATCGCTCGCCAGTGATGAGGCAGCCGATAGCGCGCTCTCGCTCATTGCGGGCGCGGTCTCTAGGGTTGCCTGTTGGTCGGCAACCGAGCGCACCAGTTCGACGCTCATCACAACGTCTTCGAGCGACATGGCGAGTTCGGAAAAACAGGTGCGCGTCAGGTGTTCGGCTTCCGAGTCGAGGCGGGCGCGTTCGACTTCGGTCTGACTGCGGCGGTCGTGCGCGGCGGTTGCCGATTGGCGCACCTGACTGAGGGTAGCCTCCAATTCATCCATACGAGCGCGGCCTTCGGCCAACGACTGCGCGAAGGTTTCGATCTGCTCGGCTAGCTGGGCGCGTTCGGTTTCAAAGCGCGCAGCATTCGATTCGCCCTCGGCGCGCGAAGCTTTAAGTTGTTCGACGCGGTTGTGACTCTCATACAACTCGACTCGATTGCGATTGATGCGCGAATGGAGTTCTTCGATCTCGGTTTCGCGGCGGCGCAACTCCGCTTTGGCAGCTTGCAAGCGTTCGGCGCGAGCCGCCACCGAAGCGCGCACGGCAGAGAGTTGTTCAGCGACCGCTTCGGCACGGGCGCGAAGCTCGTTGAATTGCTGTTGGGCAGCCGAGAGGAATTGTTCGACCTCCTGTTTGGAAGCTTGCGCGCCGGTCAACTCGCGCAAGACCTCGATGACGCGACCATCAAGTTCGCTACGCTCCTCGACGGCCTGCTGCAACTCCGACTCGACGACGCGCACATGTTGACGGGCGCGTTCGAGGTCGCGCGCTAACCCTTCGAGTTGCGAATCGCGTGCGGCGGCACTCTTCTCTTGCTGTCGCAACTCCTGATCAAGGACAAGGGTTTCGCCTTCGATCTCTTCGAGTTGCGTTTTCGCATTGGTGAACGCGTCAGAGAGTTGTTGTTCGTCATCGCGCAACAGGGCGGTCTGCACGCGTAGTTGTTTGATCTCGCGTTTGAGTCCCAGCAGCGAAGTGCCTTTCTGTCCGGCCTGCGCGCCGGTGACGATCAATCGCCCATTGACGACCTGTTCGCCTTCGTAGGTCACATAGACGCGCGAAGGGTTTTCGATAGAGAGTTGCAAAGCCGCTTCGATGTCGGGTACGACTGCCGCCGCCGAGCGACCGGGGAAAGCGCGTTCGACGACCGATTTCATCTCTGTTCGCAGCCCTAACAGGTCAATCGCGCGCAGCACATCGAGTTGAAACAGGGGCTCAGAAAAGGATGGAGCGTGGGGCAGGAAGGAGGCATCCGGGATCCTCTCTTTCTCCTCTTCCCACTCCTGCGACGGCCTCTCTATCCACAATGTGCCCGGCTCGCTTTCGTCGTGGCGCGCCTCCCGAATCCCTTCACCCGCGCGGGAAAAAGTATTGATGAGCGGCTCGCCTTCGGGATGAAACTCATCTTTCATCCTTTCGCTTTCATCCTTCCCTACGGGGTCGCTTTCCGCACCGTGCAAGCCGACGACAAGGAAAGCGCCGCGTCCGAGTTGCTCGGTTTTGAGAGCTTCAACACCGGCTAGCGCGTCATCAATGGTCGGCACCAGTACGCATTGCAGTTCGCGCCCGAACAGACTCTCGACCAGCCGTTCATACTGCGGCTCGACTTCGACGAAGTCAGCCAGCGTGCCGAGCGCGTTGATCTTTTCGGCATGCTCAGGCGATAGGACGAACTGCACGGCGTCAGAGTAATAGGCGTGATGATTGTCCAAATCTTCAAGCGAGGCGAGGCGATGTTCAGCAGTCGCGCGCTCGGTGTGTGCCAGGTCAAGTTGCGAGCGCAGGTGCAGGCTCTCGTTGCGCAAGGTCTCAATCGCCGTATTGCGCTCCGAGATGGACCGCATCAGTTCAGCGAGGCGCGCGCGATTGCCTTCGGCTTCGCCGCAGACGCGCTCATATTCAGCATTCTCTTCCGCCAGTCGCGTCTCGGCTCGTTCGCGTTCGGCCTGCAGGCTGGCCTGCCTGAGGTCGAGTTTGCGTAAGGCTTCTTCGAGGTTGGCGCTGAGGTTGCGGGCGCGTTCGAGACGTCCGATCTCGATGAGCAGGCGTTGACGCAGTTGTTCGATTTCGCTCTCGGCTTCGCGCAGGTGAACGACTTCGGTTTGATACTCGCGCTCGCGGCTGTGCAACTCTTCTTGTTCGGTCGCCAGTTCGCTCTCCAATCTTTGCACATCCTGTTCGCGACGCTCGCTGTCTTCGGTGAGAGTGGCGAGTCGGGCTTCGAGAGCCTGTTGATCGCGTTCGAGCTCTTCGATGCGGGTCGTGAGTTCGGCGCTCTGCTGTTCATCGAAAGCGCGGCGATTACGGGCGCGATCGACTTCAAGATCAAGAGAGGCCGCCTGCTCTCTGAGGGTTGTGAGATCATCTTCAACGCTGCGCGAGGCGGTTGTCGCGGCCTTGTATTCAGTTTCGTGTTCGCCCAGCAGGGTTTCGAGTTGGCGCAAGTTGATTTCGGCTTCATCGAACTCCCGCGCCAGTCGTTCGGCGGTCTCATTCAAACGGTAGTAGTCCGCCGTGAAGACGATCTTTTGCAAGCCGCGCATCTCTTCGCGGAGGCGGCGATAGCGTCGCGCCTTTTGCGCTTGTCGCTTCAGGCTGTTCACCTGCCGCTCGACTTCGCTGATGATGTCGTTGAGGCGTGTAAGGTTCTGTTTAGCGCTTTCAAGCCGCAATTCGGCAGCGCGTTTGCGCGATTTGAATTTGGTGATGCCAGCGGCTTCTTCGATCAGAGCGCGGCGATCCAGCGGTTTGGAAGAGAGAATCTGCCCGATGCGCCCTTGTTCGATAATCGCATAGTGCGCGCCGCCCAAGCCCGTTCCGGCAAAGAGGTCTTGAATATCGCGCAGCAGACAGGCGCGACCGTTCATCAGGTATTCGCTATCGCCTGTGCGATAGAGTCGGCGTCCGATGATAACGCGCTCGCCTGCCGAGATGACGATCTTTCGACGTTTGCGCGGTCGCGGAGTGCGCTGGCGCTCGGCGGGTTTCACTTTGCTCGGAGCATCGGGGTTGGTAATCTCTTCGGCAGTCGGAGCGGTCTGCGCTTCGGCCCCAGAGAGCTCGAGGGCTTCTTGAATCGGCTGGGGGTCACCTTCGATGATGAGTGCTGCGGGTGGGGAGATGGTAGTGATCGAAGCAGAAGGCTGATCTGTTTCAGTGGCCAATTGCGCTGTGTTGTTCTCCGGGGTTGTGATTGGGTCAGAAAGCACATCCTCTGAGGGTTCTTTGGCGCTCATCTCTTCGACCAGCGCGCGCGCGGTGTGAGCGGCGCGGGCGGCTGTTTCAACCGCTTGATCGAATCGGGTCTCTTCCTCTTGGGCTTCGCTGTCAGCATCGTGTTCAGCGATGTCGGCGACGGCGACGAGGGTAAGCAGTACCTCGGCCATGCCTGTGGGTTTGCGGTCGCGCGTGCCGTTGAAGATGACATCTTCCATCTTTCCGCCGCGCAAACTTTTGGCCGACTGCTCGCCGAGTACCCAGGTGATGGCTTCGCTGAGATTACTTTTGCCGCAGCCGTTGGGGCCGACGATGGCCGTAATCCCTTCGCCGAAGAGCATGTGCGTACGGTCGGGGAAGGATTTGAATCCACTGATTTCAAGTTTTTCAAGTTTGAACATTCTCTGCTCCGTGATCGCCGCGCGACCACAAGTTATTGAACCATCACAAAGGCCGGGCACACTATAAAGTAGCGATTGGGCAGAGTCAAACTCTGCCTTTTGGCGGCCTTGCGCGGCTTTTGCACGACAATCGGAACGGTTACCCGAGCCGTTCATTCTAGCCCCCGCCATCGAGCGCGGGCAACCTGAGTTAGCAACTCCGCCGACTGGGTTCTAGCGGTTGCCGAGCCGTTATGGGAAGCGGCAACTCGTTGCCGCCGACGCGCGAGCCCTGCGCGCCGTCGCCTCCTAACGCCAATCCAGTGGCTTGCGCGTCGTCGGCAGTCGCGGGTTCGGTTCTGCGGTCGCCCTGCGCCAACCCGCGCAATAACTTAGGCTGAGTCATGCCCGGTAAAAAAATAGCCTCCTTCGTGATAAGAATTCGGATGCTAAAAACCGATTCTCGCAAGTGTTTCAAGTTGAGCCAGGTCATCTATCATAAGACGAAGCGGTATGGATTGAAGGTGGGGTTGAAGAGCGAGAAGCGCGAAGGCAAAGTGGTCAGTTGGATGCTAGCGACCAATTTGGGGCTGACGGCGCGGCAGACGGTAGCGATCTATGCGCGGAGATTTTGGTGTGAAGAGAGCTTTCGCGATCAGCAGCAGGAGTTCGAGTTAGAAGGTGTGCGGGTCAAACAAGCAGGGAGGTTAGAGAATCTGTTGTTGGTAGTAGCGATTGCGATAATGATGTTGGCGATCATCGGGATGCGTGGAAATCAGTTGGCGTGCGCGGAGAAATATTGTCCGCGAAAAAAGAAGAGCGCCTTGTTGTCGTGGACACAGATTGCTTTGAATTTGCTGAGGGAATCGAGCAAGTTTCTTGATTTGTTGTTCGAGAGTCGAGGAACGGGTTTCTATTTCCGCTGGGCATGACTCAGCTCAGGAACCCCTTGATCAGCCGCCAGGAGTGACCGGCATGGATGGGGTACTCAT
>CAYXVU010000071.1:3522-25074 GCA_964468725.1 uncultured Clostridia bacterium | reverse complement strand
CGCCGTCGCGCGCGCTTTGGTTTGCAAGCCGCGTATTCTACTGGCAGACGAACCAACTGGAAATCTCGATTCGGCGAATGGCGAAGCGATTATGAATCTCTTGAACCAATTGCATGCCGAAGGCACGACCATCTGCATGGTAACCCATGACCCCCGCTTTGTGCGTATGGCCAATCGCCTCGTACAGATGCTCGATGGCAAGCTGGTTGAGGATCACCCCAAATCCATAAACTAAGCGTCCTCACAAAGGGGTTAAGAGAGTCGGTGAGTTTACGTTGAACGAATCCGCCATCTGAGATACGAATGGCTACTCCTCCTCCCGGCGAAAGAGTTTGTCTAGAATCAATACGGCGACCAGCCCGAGCCAGAGAACCATTAAGAGCAAATATGTCAACGTAGAATCCATTTCCCTCTCCTGCAAACGTAGTGATTCTGATGGTTGCTGGCGACTATACTACAAAAAACCGAGGAATCAATTCCCCACACAGGGAGTTTTCTATGGCAAGAGCTGACTCACCTTCTATCTGGATTACCAAATGCCCCTGACTTTACCAATGAATTCCAGCATAGAAGCAACTGTGATATTGGAATAGTGTTTGGCAATTACCATTCCGATAAAACCAAGCACTGCATATCAAAGTTTCAGAAAGCTGCGGCGCGGGAAAGGTAGCTAAAGCCAGGTCAGCGTATCGAAAGAAGAAATAAAGACGGAAGTTTTACCCGGTGGTTTTCAAAGACCGCCAACGGAGTGTGCTATCGTCGGCGCATTCCGACAGCAAAGGGAAAAGCGCAAGCAAAACGAGCCGAAGCCAAAGAGATGAGGGGACACAAATCCATCAAGACGTCGGAAGGCTATTGTCACGAAAGCGAACGCGGGAAACGTCGCGCCGTTGATCCGGTTTTACTCAAGTCCGGTCACCTTACGGGCAGGGAGGGGTGGTACTCAAGGCTGTAAATGGTTGGAAAGAATGGTGGCCAGGGACGGAATCGAACCGCCGACACGCGGATTTTCAGTCCGCTGCTCTACCATCTGAGCTACCTGGCCACTCCGATTGCACCTCTTGTCTTGCTGAGGCAGCCAAACGGAAAGCGAGATATTAAACAATGCCTCACCAGGCTGTCAACTTTTGCTCAAAACCTCATTGAGGAAATTTTTCTTCACCTTGGCTGAGAAGGCCGTAGTTCAACCAAACTTGGTAAAGCCCGATCCTCACATTCCAGCAAGTGGATTACGACTTCGGCCACATCCTCAGGCCATAACTTCCAAGTCTCTCCCTGCACCTGTTTGCCACTCCGGCTAAAATCAGTGTTTACTGAACCCGGCAGTACCAAACTCACTCGAATTCCATCTAAGCGCACCTCATGCATGAGGGCTTCGGAAAAACCGATCAATCCCGCCTTCGAAGCGCAGTAGGCAGTCCCGCCTGCAAAAGGATGGCGTCCCGCCAAACTGCCGATATTGATGATAAACCCGCCGCCCGCTGCTTTCAGCACCGGCACCGCTTCCGCGCAACAATAGAAGGCTCCAGACAAATTGGTGGCAACTGTCACCTGCCAATCCTTCTCGGTCAGATCAACAAACGGTTTGAACAGGCCAACCCCTGCATTATTGACCAAAACATCCATACCTCCCATTGCCGTCACGGCTTGCCCCATCATCACTTTCACCGATTCATAGTTGCCAATATCGCAAGCCCAACCGCAGACTCTCTCGCCGAAGTCCTTCTGCAATTCCAGTACCGTGCGCTCAACATCTTCACCGCTTCGACTGCACAGAAAAACGCGGGCATCCCTAGCCAAGAGAGAGTTGACAATTGCCAGCCCGATTCCCCGCGTGCCGCCAGTCACCACCGCTCGCTTTCCTGCAATTTGCCTCATACTATCCTCCTCTCTCAAATCCATTGCATCCCCAATTGCCTTGCTAGCCGGACCAGTAGGGGCAACGGCAATCCCACCACATTATGATAATTGCCACGTATCTCTTCGATAAATAATCCGCCCTTCCCCTGTATGGCATACGCGCCAGCTTTATCGCGCGGCTCCTTAGTGGAAAGATACCACTCGATCTCTGCCTCGGTGAGTTCAGAAAACTTCACCTTTGTCTCATCAAAGCCTGCGGCCTCTCCTCCTGTCTGACAATCATAGATCGCAACACCCGTCATTACAGCGTGCCATCGTCCCGCTAATCTCCTTAACATCTTGCGCGCATCGCCGTCATCAAGGGGTTTACCGAGAATCTCCCCTCCAATTACAACGACCGTGTCCGCTCCAACGATAAACCCAGCCCCCTGCATTGCCGCAACTGTTGCAACTTTAGCCCGACTCAGCCGCATGATATAATCTGCGGGCGCTTCATCAGGAAGGAGCGATTCATCAATCGCCGAAGGCTGAACCCGAAATGGTCGCCCCAATAGAGCCAGCAGTTCGGATCGCCTCGGCGAAGCAGATGCAAGAATGAGTTCGGTTTCGGTTTTTGGCATAATACCCTTTCTCACGCTGTAACCGAGTTCGTCAACTTGACGTACTCTAAGGGTTCTCTGGCTTGTTTGACGAAATCCGGAAGAACGCAGACTGATCATATCGGAGGTTTCCCCTTGCGTCGAAAAGTTTCCCTTGCAGTCTTGTTGGCCTTTATCACAACGATGGTCACGCTCAATCACGGGTGCTCAGGATCGAGCGAAGAGGTCGAAGAACGATTCGATAGCCTCAGTTTCGATGTGAACACTCCGGCTATGAAACAGAAGCTCGGTGAAGACGACGGCTACGCTTTCGCTGTCCATTACGGCGCCGATATTCACGGTAGCCTCGAAACTTGTGGCTGACCGAGCCACCCAATGGGTGGACTGGCGCGGCGCGTCAGCTATATCAAAGCTTTCAAGTTTCGTTCCAACTTCGATGTGCCAACTCTCTATCTCGATGCGGGCAACCTCTTTACCGATGATCGTTTCCATAATGATCAGATGCCCTCTGATGTGTTGGCAAAGAACCGGTGGGTGATGAAAGCCTATGGAGATTTTCATCACGACGCCGCCAATATCAGCTACAGCGACTTGCCTTATCTGACCGAACTCTTAAAAAAAGAGGGTTTCGATGACCGACTGCAAGAGCTTCCCTTCTTGAAAAAGCTGGTGTCGGCCAATGTCAAACCAGTAAACGATTCGCTCAGCACACCGACCCCTTACCTGATTCGTGAAATTGCTCTCAAACGCAGCAGCCCCGGTAAACGGCTGCGCATTGGCATTACCGGACTCACAGAGCCTCGCCCAACCGGCCCAAACCTGACCGAATCAACCTATGGCGGCTTTCAGATCGAAGACCCCTTTGAAGCCGCTAAACGCATCCTTCCCGAACTCAAACAGAAGGCCGATATCGTCATCGTGCTCGCTTATATGCCGCAAGTTATGGCGCAGCGCTTGGCCAGTGAAAATGCCGAGATTGATACCATCATCGGCGCGCGCATGCTCAACAGTATCGAAGAGCCGCAGCACTTCAACCGCGCAACCATCACCTATGCCTACAACCAGACCAAATACATCGGCGAACTCCGTTACTACCTGAAAGGCGATGCGGCCATCGAAAATCAAATCACCCGCTTCCCCGGCCTCGAATCGGAGATCCCCGACGACCCAGCAGCGGTTGATGCCGTGACATCGGCTCACGAAGAATTTACCAACCTGCAAAATCAGGACGCGAAATCGGTGTCACAAGCTCCGCAGACCGGCGTCCTCGCCAACGTCAATAATTCGCCTTTCATTGGCGCAGAAACTTGCAAGGCCTGCCATCTGGAGGAGTACGATATTTGGGAGAAGAGTCGCCATGCACACGCCATGGCGACTCTTGAGCGCAAACAGCAACAGTTCGATAATGAATGCGTGGGCTGCCACGTGGTCGGCTTCCAAAAGGGCGGATTTCAAACCCTTGTCACCACGCCGCAGTTCAAAGATGTTCAGTGCGAAGCCTGTCACGGCCCCGGCAAAGCGCATTCCGAATCCCCTGCCAAAGGCTATGGTTTTATGCCCACCCCGGCAGGCTGCGTGCAATGCCATACGCAACCCAATAGCCCGGACTTTGCCTTCGACACCTATTGGGCGCAAATCAAACACGGCGACAGACCGCTAGGAGTAAAAATGCAATGAGACATCGCAGGGGAAATCAATAGAAGGATGGCTATGACCAGTCTGCTCAACTATCTGCCGATCTTGATCAAGAAGGCAGGCGACTCGCAAGAGGCGCTTGAGCAGGCGGTCTTTGCTGCCTGGGCAGCGGTCGCAGGCGAACAGTTGCGCTTGCTAACCGCGCCCGTGCGCGTCGAGAGAAAGAATCTCATCATTGCCGTTCGCGACACCACTTGGCGAACCCAGCTAAAGCGAATCACCGGCCATTCGGTCTTCAAACTTAATTCTTTACTTGGCTCCCCTGTCATCACTAAAATCGAGTTTGTGGTCAACAAGGCATTGGTTGACCACTATCACGAGCCTCCCAATACCGTCACCTTTACTGCCCCTGAAGAGCAGGCCAAGCCGTTGCGCGAACCTGCGGAAAGGATCGGGAATCCCGATATTCGGGATGCCTTTCTGCGCGCCGCCGGTAAATGTCTTGACCGAAGGGCGAAAGAATGACCAGTACCCTAAAGGCATCCGATGCCGTCATCCAACTTGAAGGCTTAACCAAAGATTATGAAGTCGGTTTCTTGAAGAAAAAGACCGCGCGCGCACTCGATAACCTTTCTTTGAACGTTTATCGCGGCGAAGTCTTCGGCTTTTTAGGCCCCAATGGCGCGGGAAAAACCACTACTCTAAAGCTGCTAATGCAGCTCATTTATCCAACCTCCGGCAACGCCCGCATATTGGGGCAGCCCATTGATTCGGTTGCCACTCGCGCCCGCATTGGCTACCTCCCCGAGAATCCTTACTTTTATGACTATCTATCGGGGCGAGAACTGTTACTCTACAGCGCGGCGCTATTCGGCATCGCCAGATCGCAGGCCCATAACCGGACAGACGAATTGCTGCAAGCGGTCGGCTTGGACAAAGAACGCGCCAACCGGCAGCTTCGCAAATACTCAAAAGGCATGCTGCAACGCATCGGCATTGCACAGGCGCTCGTCAATGACCCGGATGTGCTCTTTCTCGATGAACCGATGTCGGGTCTTGACCCCATTGGCCGTCGCGAAGTCCGCGACCTCCTGCTCTCCCTGAGAGAAAAGAAGAAGACGATCTTTTTTTCTTCTCATATTCTTTCAGACGTAGAGGCGATGTGTGATCGCGTGGCGATCTTACAAAAAGGCAGGCTGACCCGCTATGGAACGGTGCAAGAGATGACCGTTAGCCAAGACGCCTCATTCGAAGTCATCGCCATCAATACCGAGGCCGCACACTGGCAGAGAGAAGCCGATGCCAAAGGTTGGCTGCTGGCGGTTACCGAAACGCCGAATGGCGTCCATCTAATTGTCAAAGATGAAGACGCAGTCAATCAGGCCTTGAAGAGTATTCGCGCTACTGGCGGGCATCTGGTCTCGGTCAGCCCGCGCCGCAAAACCCTTGAAGACTTCTTCCATTCCGAACTGGACTGAATCGGTTTCCAGAACGGATGCGGGAGAGAGCCCGTAAAACACCTGAATTGATTTTCGAAGAGGTTGCGAAGACCGGCTTGCCCTTTACGAAGTCGGTTAGGCAGAATCTCTTCGTTGACGGGCGCAAGTCACCTTCACCGTCAATCACCGAGCAGGCAACCTCGCGGTCGCTCGCTTCCTTATATTTCAGATATCCATTTCATGGGTGAAGAGCCAATCATGATTCGTGCAAGCAAATTATTTACTCCGATAAACCGCCAGCGTTGGAGATTCTGTCTCATCTGTGCAGCCGGATTATCACTGCTCACTGTAGGCTTCCGTAGCCCGATCCAAGCTGCCCAAGTTGATCTCAATCAGATCATTGATCGGTTGCAAGCCAAGTACTCAAGAATGAACGGGCTGGCCGCGAGCTTCGTGCAACTCTATCAGGCTCCCGACGGACGGCGAACCCGCGAATCCGGCAGTCTCTTGCTCAAACGTCCCGGCAAAGCGCGGTGGGATTATCAGTCACCGGAACGCAAGGTGTTTGTTTCCGACGGCAGACAGATTTATTTTTACGTGTACGGTGAACGGCATGCTTCCCGCAGCTCCGTCAAACAATCTGCCGACCCGCAAATTCCCTTCCTCTTTTTGCTCGGTCGCGGCAACCTGCGAAAGGATTTTTCCCGAATCGAGGTCACGGGCGAGCCGCCTAGCATTGCCGGAAATGTCGTCCTCAAACTCGTTCCCAAACGGGCGCCGGAAGAGTTCAAAGAACTGCTTGCCGAAGTGGATGTGCAATCGTTCAGCATCAGGCGCTTGGTCATTTTCGAGCCGAACGGTGCGCGTATGGATTTTTTACTCAACGAGGTGCGCGAAAATCATATCGCTGCCGATAGCGAGTTTCGTTTCACGCCGCCCGCAGGGGTGACCATTCGACCGTCGCAATAGTCGGCAGATGGAAGTCTTTTCTCAAATGGGGATGGGAGTCGAATTACTGTTTGATCTTCAGTCCAACTACTTGAATGTTCATCTGCGTCAGGGCGTTGAGATCGGGAATCGGCTCAATGTATAGATCAATGTCGAGCGTTTCGTTCGGCGCAAGCGCATCGCGACGCAACGGGATCGGAGTGATGAGCTTCTCTTTGATGACCGCCTCGCTATAGTCAATCGCAACGCCGCGCAATTGTAAGCCGACCAGCGTTTTATCGCCGGTGTTTTGCACAATGCAGCGAATGCGCCCGAAATTACTGTTCAGCCTCTCGCCAGTCGTCATATTGAGATTTCTGATAACAATAGCGTCTTTGTACGAGTCGAATTCTGGAGTCCCGCCTGCCGCCATCTCCACAGCCGTTGGCGCAGAACCAATGGATTGATAAAGAATGATCGCGCCGAGCACCAATAAAACCGCAACGCCGCTGACCAGTATGATCATTCGCGAACGATCTTTCTCGATATTCCCTGCTTCTTGTTCAAACATAAATCCACTCACGCGCTGATCGTCATTTCGCCGATCAATAAGGAAGGCGATGCAACGGAATTGCGGAACTCCAAATCATCGCCGATCATCTCGATGGCCTGTAGCATCCTTTTCAGGTTTCCGGCAACCGTCACCCCTTGTACGGGAAAGACCGTCTCCCCGTTTTCGATCCATAAACCGGCTGCCGACCGGGAATAGTCGCCGGTCACAATATTGACGCCGAACCCCAATAATTCAGTAATCAAAAATCCGTTCTTCACCGAGCCTATCATTTCGGTAAGGGAATGATTTCCCGGCTCAAGATAGAGGTTACCCGCTTCGATGCCGACCGACCCAACCAACCCGCGCGCACAGTTGCCCGTCGAACGCAGCCCCAATTTACGCGCCGTATAGGTGTTGAGCAGATAGCTTTCCAAGACTCCGTTTTGCATAACGATGGTACGTCGCGTCGGGATGCCCTCACTATCGAATGGGCGCGAGCCGAGGCCGCCCTGTAACCTCCCATCATCAATGATCGTCACTTTGTCATTGGCGACCGGCTCTCCCAATTTGCCCGCTAGAAAGCTCGCCTTGCGAAAAACCGCGTCCCCCGAAACGGCCTGTAAAAGATCGCTAAGAATCTCACGGGCGACGCCGGATTCAAAGATCACCGGTACTCGCTGTGTAGCGACAGGCCGCGCTCCGAGTTTGCGTACCGTACGCTCGGCAGCCTTCCGGCCAATCGCCTCTGCGCCTTCCAACTCACTCAACCTCCGACGCATATCATACCAGTAATCCCGCTGCATCTTTCCGCCCTCTGCGGCGACCGGAACCATCGACAGGGAGCAGGAAGTACCGCGATATTGCCCCGCAAAGCCCAGCGAGTTGGCAAAGGTCTCCGTTCCATACCCAGAGCCGAAGCCGCCGCCTTCGAAGTTGACAATCAAGGGACTGTAAGCTTTTGCCGCCGCTTCGGCGGCCAACGCCATTTCGATCCCAATTTCAGGGCTCAGAGAGGCCACCGCTTCATCAAAAAGGTTAAGATCATCTATCTCTTTGATAAATTCCTGCGCCTCAGGCAGACCGGCGCTTTCATCAACCGAAGTCAACCGTGCCATCTCTATGGCTTCCTCAATTAAAGATAGAATCGCCGATTCTGAAAAATCCGAACCGGAGACCGAAGCCTGCTTACCGTCCAAAAGAACGCGTATGCCGATGCCTCGGTCGGCAGACTCTTTCAAGGTTTCGACCTCTCCCAAGCGCACGCCGACGGAAAATTCGGTATTCTCTCGAATCAGTACCTCTGCGGCATCGGCGCCTTTTTGCACGGCCAGGCGTGCTAGGTCTGCGGCTACCTCTGGAGCAATCTCTCTCATGGAAATCGGATCGTTTTATTCGAAATGGGTTGAGTGCAACCTGCTATTCCGTGCCTTATGAATGACGGGTTCCCCCCACCGTCAGTTGGCCAATCTTAATGGTCGGCAAGCCAACACCAACCGGCACACTTTGCCCGGCCTTGCCGCAAATTCCAACCCCATAGTCCATCTCTAAATCATGGCCGACTGCCTGCACGTATTTGAGCGACTCCGGCCCATTACCTCTGAGGGTTGCGCCCTTGACCGGAGACGTGATCTTTCCATCTTCGATGAGATAGGCCTCCGAAGCGGAAAAGGAGAACTCCCCGTTGGTAATGTCTACTTGTCCGCCGCCAAATTCCACCGCGTACAACCCGTACTTGACAGAGCGTATGATATCTTCACGGGCTTCCGTTCCGGCCAACATGAAGGTATTCGTCATTCGCGGATAAGGTAAATGCTTGTAACTTTGTCGCCGCCCATTGCCAGTGCGTTCCGCCCGCATTAACCCAGCATTCAGTCGGTCGTTTAGATAGCCTTTTAAGATGCCATTTTCAATCAGTACGGTTCGGCTGGTGGGTTCACCTTCGTCATCAATGTTCAATGACCCGCGTCGCCCCGCTATCGTTCCGTCATCAACGACGGTGCAGAGTTCGGAGGCTACCCGCTGGCCGATCAATCCCGAGAAAGCCGAGGTCTTCTTGCGATTGAAGTCGGCCTCCAACCCATGCCCGACGGCTTCGTGCAAGAGGATGCCCGGCCACCCCGGCCCTAAAACGACTGCCATCGTTCCGGCGGGTGTATCGCGCGCCTCCAATTGAATAATGGCCTGTCTGGCAGCCGCTTTCCCAAAAAATTCCGGCGTCCGCTGTTCGGTAAAAAAGTCCATCCCATAGCGCCCGCCTCCACCCGAGCGACCAAACTGGCGGTTGCCATCATCATCCGCAATACAGGTGATGTTATACCGCGCCAGCGGCTGGATATCGCCGACTAATCGTCCATCAGACGTGGCAATCATCACATATTTGAACTCGTCGAAGATTCCAGACTGTACCTCTCTGATGCGTTTGTCAAAACTCCGTGCCGCTCGGTCTCCTGTCCGAATCAACTCAATCTTGCGCGCCAACTCAACATCAGAAACCGATTCACTGATCGGGTATAAATTATGTTCGTTTGCTCTCACCTTTAGACTCGCCGCCGCTCCATTTTGCAAATTGCGAGCAATGTGGCTAGCCGTTTCAGCCGCTTTTTTGATGGCAGAAACCGAGACATCATCGGCATAGGCGTATCCGGTCTTTTCTCCGGCAATGACGCGAACCCCGACACCTTGCGAAATCGCTTTGGTCGCCGATTTCACAATCTCCTCTTCAATGCTTACCGAATGCGAAAGCTTGTATTCGAAGTAGAGGTCTGCATATTCGCCGCCTCGTGCCAAGGCTGTCGCCAATAATTTTTCCATATCGCCCATCGAGAGGCCGTAGCGAGCGAAGAAAAATTGGATAGCATCGTGCGTCATAGGCTACAACCGGAAAAGCTTAATCTTACGTTTTATCGCCTAAATGTAAAGCCGCCACCCCGCCAAACAGATTGCAGAAGGTAACATCGGTAAACCCTGCTGCCCGCATCTTTGCCGCCAATGATTGCTGATCGGGAAAGCTCTGCACCGAATCCGGCAGGTATTGATAGGCGCTAGCCGACCCGGAAATCGCTTTGCCAATCTTCGGCAATAGGCGATGGAAATAGAACTCAAAGAGCGAGCGAAAGATCGGTAAACGAGGATGAGAAAACTCCAAAACTGCGGCTCGCCCCTGCGGCTTCAAGACCCTGTGCATCTCCCGCAGACCACCCTCTAGGCTTTCGAGGTTACGCAATCCGAAGGCGATGGTTACAACATCAAAGGAGGCATCGGCAACCGGTACATGGAGGGCATCCCCCTCGACAAGCAAGATGGGATGGCGCGTGCGAGTCACTTTTCGTTGTCCGATTTTCAGCATTGGGTGACAAAAGTCCAGGCCAACGGTCTCGGCTTCCTTGCCCAGTTCAAGCGAGAGGTCTGCTGTGCCGCAACAGAGGTCTAAAACGCGGGACTGCGGCCGCCTCAAGTGATTCAGTAACTTTCGAACCGTCAAACGACGCCAGCGACGGTCGACATGGAGGGAGAGGGCATGATTCAAAAAGTCATAGCGCGGGGCAATCTCGGCAAACATCGCGCGCACCCGCATCGCTTTTTGCTCGTCTAGCAAAATCTCTTTCTCTTCCATCCCCGTGTGATGACGGCGCACAATTTCGACGATGCCATTATGGCATCACCGTCACCGTTCCGAAACTCTTTAAGGAGGCATCCAATTGCTTAGCCGGGCCTGCTACCAGCACCGCGATGCTTTGCGGTTTTAAGTAAGATTGTGCAGCCCGCTGAACATCCGCCGCGCTCACAGCATTGATGCGATTGGCATAGGTTACCAGATAGTCGCGCCCCAACCCGTATAGTTCAATGTCGAGCAACACCTCAGCCATGCCCTCATTCGATTGCAATCGTTGCGCGAGGTTTGCCAGGATGCGAGACTTCGCCGCCTCCACCTGTTCGATGGCAATCTGCGCGCTGCCCAGACTCCCCATCTCTTCAACCAACAGATTCAACACGGCGGGCAACTCGCTGGTCTGCGCCTGCGCCGTCAAAAAGAGCGGCCCTTGTAATAGGCGCGGATGCAAATCAAGCCGAACACTGGTTCCCTTACTTCCATCTGCAAGACGGGCAACCCGCTCACCCAGTAACTCGCTCATTACCCAGGCGGCAAAATAGTCCTGAGCGCGTCGTGAGATGCCGGGTTGCGCAATGGTAGCGAGGGACATCCGGGCATCAGGGCGATCCAATAACATAACTTTGCGCGCCATCAATGGCTCCGGCGGACGAAAGGTTGCCGGAACCTTCTCCCCTTTCTTCCAAGCGCCAAGTTTACTGCGCGCCAAGGGGGTGAGGCGTTCCATATTGACATCACCGCTTATTAGTAACACGGCATTATTCGCCAGATAGAAGCGGTTGTGATAATAGAGCAAATCCGCCCGGACGACCTTTGCCAGCGACTCTACAGTGCCGCGTTGCGGTCTGCCATAAGGATGGCTTCCATAGATGGTTTCCACCGATTTTAACAGCACGGTGTCGGCGTTATCAGAAGGCTGACTTTTGATCTCGGCTGTGCGGAGCCCCTTGAGCGCCTCCAATTCTTTCTCGTCAAAGGTCGGCGTAATCACCATCTTTCCCAGCAGGTCAAAGATGGTCTCAAGCCCTTCTGCCGGTGCCCTCATCACGATATCCGTAGCATCCCAATTCACCTGTATGTTGATCGTTAAACCGGCTTGCTCGGCCACTTCCGTGATATTCTTTGCGGTAAAACCGCCTCCGCCTCTCAGCAACATTCCGGCGGTTAAATCAGCCAGTCCGCCTTTGCCCGCCAAGTCAAAGAGCGAACCGCTGTTAATTCTCAGACGCGCCGTAACCGTGTTTGCGCCGCCCTGTTCGAGGAGGATCACTTGCAATCCGTTGAGTAAGAAATCGCGTTTGACGACAGGCAAAACAACTCCGCTTGTCTGACTTACTGTTGCCTCAGGGGTTGGATTTGATTCGCTGCTAGCAGTTGTTGGGACAAGAAAAAGGAGACCGATGAGAAGAGGTAGATATCTTTTCACTTCAAAAACCTCCGGGGTTTACAGCCGCAATCGAGTGTAACGATGAGTATAGAACCCGTCAACCTTTCGTGCTATACTGCCCGCCGTGCCCCTGCACGATTCACTCCTAACCGAATAACTCGTAGCTCGATTGATCGTACCCCATCGAGATTGCCCGATTATTTGCGAAGCAGGAGAGGCACGTATGTATTGTCCCGTATGCTCGACGCAGGCCACTGAGGGAGCCAAATTCTGTAAGTCATGTGGGATGAATCTTGCCGTCGTCACGCAAGCGCTCAATGGCGAACTCATCAACGACGACCCGTTACGTGACCGCGAATATAAACGCGCTCGCAAGCAGATTAGCGAGAGCATTCAAGGCATCGCTCTCGGTCTCGCTGTCCTCGTGGTCGCCGTTTTGATCTATATCTTTCTGCCCACCGCCGCCTACTTTTATGCCACCTCATTGTTGTTGGGATTGATTGGGGTTGTAAAACTGTTTCGCAGCCTCGGTGGCATGATTGATGCCAAAATGGGCGAGAAGTTTCTGAACGAACAAGTGCAGCCGCGCAACACCGGCAGATTGAGTGCCGGAGGGGCAGCGCTACCTTCCGGCTCTTTGCGACCGAGTCAGCGGTTGACTCCGGAGGCCGCAAAGGCTCCAATGCTTCCGGCTCCGGGCACACGCCCGGTTGCCATGCCGGAATCGCGGCCTGCCACTCCGCCCGCGCGCACAGGCAATCTGCAACCGCCAGCTAAACCCGGAACCGGTAGGATCAATCGCGAACAATCGAGCCCGCTCCGACAATTTGAAAAAGATGATGACCCGATTGCTCGATTGCGGATTTAGCCGGTTACAAGCCGGTTACAAGAATGATTCGATCAGCAGGTGTCGCTCTTACTCTGATTTGATCATCGTCCAGACGCGATCATAGAGGTTGATCGTCTCCCCTACTTCTTGAATTGCCTCGCAATGTTCTAACGATTCCGGCGATGGGAATACCGCTTCATTGTTTAACAACTCTGGCTTGATGAACGGACGGGCGGCCAGATTGGCCGTTGCGTATCCCGTCTCGTTGGCAATCTCGGCAGCAATTTCCGGCTCCAAAATAAAATTGATGAAGGCCAAAGCCAACTCCACATGCTCTGCACTTTTAGGAATACAGAGATTATCAACCGATAACGTACATCCCTCTTTCGGCACAGCGTATCCGATCATTGGGTTTTCGAGCATGGCTTTCGCAATCTGCCCGTTGTAGCCCTGAACAATCCAGGCATCGCCGGAGAGTAACAGTTGATCGAATCCGCCGCTATCATAAGCCTTTACAAGCGGCTTTTGCTCAAGGAGGGCGCGTCCGGCCTCTTCTATCTCTTGCGGAGCAAGGCTGTTGAGCGACTTGCCATTCTTTTTCAGGGCAGCCCCCATCACTTCTCGAACATCATCAAGCATGGCAATGCGATCTCGGTAGCGCGCATCCCACAAGACCTCCCAACGATCAATCGCCCCTTCCACCTTGTCTTTGCGAAACCCGATGCCTGTTGTTCCCCACAGATACGGAACGGAAACTGTATTGGTCGGATCATGGGACAACCCGACAAAACGTGGATCAAGATTAGAGAAGTTGGTCAAACGATCCCGATCCACCTCCAATAATAACCCTTGTTCGCGCAGCACCGTGACCATGTAATCGCTCGGTACGATGATGTCATAGTTCCCGCCGCCCGCCTGTAGTCGGGCCAACATCGCTTCGTTTGAGTCGTACAACTCGACATTGACTTTGGCGTGATAGCGGCTTTCAAACTTGGCAATCACGCTGTCCGGCAGATAATTCGACCAGACGAAGATATTCAACTCGCCGCCTGTACTCTTCCCCGTCTGACCGCCGAAAGCAAATACCATGAGGAGTAAAAGAGCGCCGCCGCCTGCGCTCAGCGTCAATCGAGATGACCGATTCGATGACAACCGTTCGGCAACAAAGGCGAGAATGATCGTGGCAACCAACAATACCGTCGAAATCGCATTGATCTCTGGCGTCACTCCGGTCTTGACCATTGAATAAATCTTTAAGGGTAGAGTTGTCGCTCCCGGCCCGGCAACGAAACTGGTTATCACATAATCATCGAGTGAAAGGGTGAAGACCAACAAGGCTGCCGATACGATACCCGGCGCAATCAATGGCAGGGTCACTTTGAAAAATGTTGCCAATGGGGTTGCGCCTAAATCCATCGCCGCATCTTCTAGCGATCTGTCGAGACCGGCAACACGAGCTCGCACAATAAACACGACATAAGAGATGGAGAGCGCGACGTGCGCGGCAACGATGGTTCCCACTCCGAATGCGGCTCCGAGGAGGCCAAAGAATCCTGCCATCGCAAACCCGATAACGATTTCGGGTATGATGACCGGCAAGAAGACCAAACCTTCGATTAAGGATGTCAGCCGATAGCGATAGCGCGCCATTGCATACGCCGTCAGCGTACCTAAAACGGTTGCCACAATCGTTGTCAACAGGGCAACGAAAAGGCTAACGCGTAATGATCGAATCAGATTGTCATCCGTAAAAGCTAGTTCATACCAATGCCAAGAGAAGCCTTGCCAGGTGCTGCCAAACCGCGAATGGTTGAAAGACAAGACCGACAATACGATGATTGGCGCATAGAGAAAGAGGTAGACCGACAAGGTAAACAGCCCAAGCCCGGAAGGGAGATAGCCGCGTTTTCGTGTTCCTGACACGCGAGTGAATATCGGCGATTTCAATACAACGGTCAAGCGCACTGAGAAAGCGACCATGTTTGACACTGGCAGCCCATCGCCATAGAATCATTTTCGCAATATCCAAAGGAGCCTAACGTTGAATAGCATCGTCCATCTTCTGTTCTTTATACAATCTGTTGACTCGCAGCCGATTTCGATTGTCGAACTTATCCTCCGCGCCAGCCTGACGGCAAAAATCGTTTTGCTCATTCTGCTGATCTTTTCGCTCTATTCATGGGCGGTCACCTTCAATAAATTTCTCTCTTTCAAGAAGGCGGAGGCGGCAACCACCGCCTTTCTGGAAAGCTTTCGCAGCCGTACCAAACTATCGGATGTCTATCTGTCGGCGGAATCGTCACGCACCAGCCCTGTCGCCCGCGTCTTTTTAGCTGGTTATCAGGAGATCACTTCGCAGTTGGAGGCGGGTCAAGTTCGCAGCATCGAGTCCATCGGTCGCGCGTTGCAATCGGCCACACTCGATGAAGTTGGAGAGATGGAAAAGAGCCTGTCCTGGTTGGCGACAACGGCGAATGCCTCCCCGTTCATCGGATTATTCGGGACGGTGGTTGGCATCGTTATCGCCTTTCAAGGATTGAGCGCGGCTTCGAGTTCGACGATTCAATCGGTCGCACCCGGCATTGCCGAAGCCTTAATCGCTACGGCTGCGGGCATTGCAGCGGCGGTTCCGGCAGCGATCTTTTACAACTACTTCCTCAATAAACTCAAACGCCTCACCGCCAACATGGATCGCTTCTCGATGGAGGTTTTGAATTTGATTGAGCGAAATTATGTTCGAGTTGAAAGGTAAAAGTTGAAGGGTGAAGTTTCGCCTCTCAAAGCTTCAACCTTCAGCCTATCCCCCTCAAACCGGCAATCAAAAATGGCGTTTACCAATCAGCAAGGTCGCACCCAAACTTCGCTATCCGAGATCAACGTCACTCCGCTCGTTGATGTGATGCTCGTCTTGCTCGTCATCTTTATGGTTACAGCTCCGATCTTGCAAACCGGCATCGAGGTTAATCTGCCGAAGACCAAAGAGACGCGCACGGAGGCGCAAAAGCCCAAATCGGTCGTCGTTAGCATTGATAAAGATGGCAATCTCTATTTGAGCACACAGGCCGAAGCCAGACAGGTCAACATTAATGACTTACCGGCTCTCCTCAGCAAAGCGCTCGGTCAAGCGGGCGAGCGCAGAGTCTACGTGCGCGGCGATGGCGATACCCCTTACCGCATCATCGCTTATGTGCTCGACTTGGCCAAGCAAGCAGGCGCAGAAGTTAGTTTGGTCACCGAACCGACGCAGAAGAAGAGATGAACACACAGGCAGAATTCCATCGCCCGTTGAAGCCTTCGCAATCGGCAAAGGCCGGACTGCTCTTGTCCATCGGCCTGCATCTATTGATCTGTCTCCTTCTCTTTTTTGGTTTCCAACGCTCTTTCACATCGCAACTCGTTGCCGCCGGTGAAGGCGAAGGCGGCGAAGGTGGCGGTGGTTCGATTGAAGTCGGCGTCTCTGATCCGACCGTACTTTTCGGTTTCGCCAAACCGCAACCGGCATCCTTCATCGGCGATGAAGATTCCCCCGTCAATAATGCGAGAGTTGAAACCAGCAAGCCCGAAGCCACCTCAGAAGAAGCCTTGATGCCGCCAACCGAAAAGCCGGAATCCAATCCTGATGCAGTGAAGACGGATCGCCCCGTCGTGCCGCGCGAAGAGCGCATCTTTACCGGCAAAGAAGAGCGCGGGCGGTCTTCGTCACAAACAACGCAGGTCGGCTCCAGTTACGGCAGCCCCACTCCCGCTTCTTTTCGCGGCGGGGTTGGACTCGGCTCCGGCAACGGATTGGGCGGAGGAACAGGACTGCCCGGAGGCTCCGCCTACGGGCGATTGATTCAATCCATTTTGAGCCGCAATTACAATCCGCCGAGCGTTGACAGCGCGACTCCCCAATTCGTCATCATTCGATTGCGAATTGCGCGGGATGGAAGAATCCTGTCATTGAGCAATGGTCGTGTAGCAGCAGCTCATATTAAACAACGCAGCGAACTTGATCTGGTCAATAAAGCAGCCGAGCGCGCAATTTTGGCATCTGACCCGCTGCCAGCCTTTCCGGCTGGTTTCCTGAGCGGCGCAGATGTCGCGGTTGCCGAAGTCATCTTTCGCTATCCGAAATAGCCGTTTGCCGTGAACTATGATTATCAATAAGAGATTCGCATTTTTCCTTTCGATTTTGCTGACCTTTGCAGGTGCGGTTATCGCGACAGCACAGCAAGAGCCGCCCGCGACGCAGGACGATTTGAAAAAGCAGGTTGGCACGATCATTGTCACTCCCGGCAACGGGCCGAATTTGGCCATCGCCGATTTCATCGCGCGCTCAGCCGGATTGGAAGCCGCCGTTAAAACCTTCAATGACGTCTTGATGGCCGACTTGGAATTTGCCGCCACCTCCGGCATTGTCGGCAAAAGCTTACATCCGCAAACGCTGGTTGCAGACCCCGCCTCAATGAAGTTCGAAGAATGGACGGCTGACCCGATCAAAGCCGATTATGTTGCCTTCGGAAATTTGCACAGCGAAAGCGGACTGGCAGCAGATACCTATCTCTTTGACGTTAAGACCAAACAGCAACTCATCGCCTCGCGCCATACCGGCGACCCGCGCCGCATGGCTCACGAATTTGCCGATGAGATCGTCAAACTCTTAACCGGCCAAGATGGCATCGCCACGTCAAAGATTGCCTATGTATCCGGCGATACGATCAAGGTTGCCGATTATGATGGGTATAACGCGCGAACCTTTGCCAGTGACGGCCCAACAGTTCGCTTTCCCCAATTTTCGCCCGACGGTCGTCATCTGGCGTATGTCAGTTTCAAAAGCGGCGTTGCCAACATCGTCGTTCGCACTGCCGATGGTGGACTGATCGGCGGCACCCGCTATTCGTCAACCACCTCATCACCGGCAATTTCTCCTAACGGACAACTCGCATTCAGTTCAGCGATTGGCGGCGACGGCTCAATGGAAATCTACGTATCGAACCTCGATGGTTCGAATGCCCGCCGACTGACGCGCACGCGGGCTGCGGTCAATATCTCGCCGCGTTGGAATCCGCGCACAGGCCGAGAGATTGCCTTTATATCAGACCGCGGCGGCTCGCCAACCGTCTATGTGATGGATGCGAGCGGCGCCAATCAACGAGTTCTCATCGGACGCGGCGGACAAGCCGATTCGCCCTCGTGGTCACCCGATGGGCGCTACATCGCATTTACCTATGGCGGAGCGGGAAGTTACCAGATATTCGTTGCTGATGTCGCCAGCGGGCAGTTGTTGCAATTGACCTCGCGCGGACGAAATGAGAGTCCGACCTGGGCGCCTGACAGCCGCCATATTGCTTTTCAATCCAATCGCTCCGGCTCGGTTGAAATTTGGCAGATGCATATTGATGGCAGCAGTCAACGCCAAATCTCGCGCGGCGGCGGCAAGCAACCGACCTGGGCAAAATAGTTTGGTCAAAGGAGTCAAGGTGAAATCACGATCTTTGCTTTTCAGTATGAGTCTCGCGCTCATCCTCTCGGTGTCGCAGCAAAACGTTGCTCGTCCGGTGCAAACTTCCGGTGCGTCATCTAAAGCGCTGACGACTGCCAATGTCGAATCGTTATTGAAAGAGTCCGGCTATTCTTACCGGAAAGCCAATGAAACCGCATGGTACGTGAGCATGCCGTTGCAAGGTTCAGAGAAGGTGGATGTCATCGTCATCGCGCCGCTCCCCAATATGCTCATGGTGGGGGTACGCATCGCCGAGAAGGAGGACGTAAAGATCACCCCGGAATTTCTCAAGAAATTGCTCTACTTGAACAACGCCGTGTCATTTGCCAAAGTGGGGCTTGATGATGATGACGAGGTGTTCGTTCGGCAAGAGATCAACGCGAAGACAATCACCCTCGATGGTTTGAAAACTCACATAGCGGATATACTGACAGCTACTGAGAAGGTGCTGACGGAGATCGCGCCCTTTCTGAAGTGAGACGGTATTCGGCCTGCTTCTCAAATCGTCAGTAGCACATCCGGCAATCAGGCATCAGGCAAATTGCTTGTGAAAGGAGTAGACAAATGAATGACCGAAAGATGAAGTTGATGACCGCTATCTTTCTCGCGGGAGTTACCGTCTTCCTCGTTGGTTGCGCGAAACCGAAGGTAACCCTCAATGTATCGCGCGACCGCGTACAACAAGGCGAAGATGTGCGCGTCAGTTGGACATCAAAAGATGCCAAGCAGGTGTCCATCAATGGCGAATCGGTGGATAAGGTTGGAGCAAAGGTCTTTACGCCGGATTCAACAACCACCTATACGGCAGTGGCAACCCGGGGCAAGAAAGAAGCGCGCGACGCAAAGACTGTCAGCGTCTCTGCGCGTCCGCCGAAACCATCGGTCTCGATCAGCACTGACCAAAACGCCATCACCAAAGGTCAATCCACAACGCTCAGATGGAACTCCGCCAATGCCGATACGGTCAACATCAGCGGGTTGGGAACCGTTCCCAATGCCGGGTCGCGCGTTGTCAGTCCGAGCGAATCTACAACCTACACAGCAATGGCCAAAGGGCCGGGCGGCGAAGATAGCGCGTCGGCCCGCGTGACCGTGACGGACGAGACTCCGGCCACCAGCACCGTCGAGAGGCCACGCACAACCGGCTCGCCTACAACTCCCATTGCCGCAATGTTTGCCCAGTCGGTGCAAGCCATCTTCTTTGAACTGGACAAGGCAGAGCTAACCGCCGAATCCCGCGACCGCTTGCGCCGCGCCGCCCAGTGGCTGACGCAAGCGCCGAATCGCTCCATCATCTTTCGTATCGAAGGCAATTGCGACCCACGCGGCACGGAAGAGTACAACATTGGGTTGGGAGAGCGGCGCGCCCAAGTAGCGAAAGAGTTTCTCGTCTCGCTCGGCGTCGATGCGGCGCGCATGCAGACCGTCAGTTATGGCAAAGAGCGAGCTTCGGGAGCCAGCGAGGGCAGCCCCGACGTGCGCCCATCTTGGGCCTTTGACCGACGCGACGAGTTTATCTATATCAGCGGGGGCACGCGTCCAATGCCAGTCCTCTTTTTCTTTTAGCTACCATTGCTGGTGCAATGCCCTTCAAAGAAGCCAACGGTACGCCGCAATTGCGGCGTACCGTTGTTTGAAAACGGCGACTCCACATCGTATTCCGTTTGTCTCAGGAGGATGGAATGAAAGCGAAGTTCACACCCATAGTTTTCGTCGGCTTGGCCGTGATCATGACTCTCGGCACAAACAGTTCGGGATTTCAGAAAGACAAAGAGGTTTACGCCGAATTTAAGATCGCTTTCGATCAACTCAAGGCGGAAGTCGTAGTGCTGGAGCGACAGATTCGCGCCATGCAGGAAGCCCAAGACCGCAACAGCGGTCAGATGAGCGCGTTGGTCACACAAATTCTTGACAATGTTAATGCTATCCGCCAATCGCAGAGTCGCGTGGCAGAAGGCTCGGTCAGCGCTATTCAAGAAGTCAATGGCGTAGGCGAACGACTTTCGGCTACCAACCAACGAATTGATCGCTTGTCCGAACAAGTCTCAGAATTAAAAAAACTGGTGGAGAACCTCCCCAAACTGCCCACCTTTACCCAAATAACACCGGGCAATCCCGATCAACTCTTTGCTGCCGCCTACGGCGATTACAGTCGCGGCAATTATGACCTTGCCATCAGTGAGTTTCGTCAATATGTGGAGACCTATCCCTCAAGCGAAATGGCCGACAATGCGCAATATTGGATTGCCGAGTCGTTCGTCGGCAAAAAACAGTTGAACGAAGCAATCATTGAATTCGACAAGGTCAGCACCCTCTTTCCGAAAGGCGACAAGATTCCCTCAGCCCGTTATAAGAAGGCACTGGCACTGATTGAACTCGGACAAGGTGATGCCGGTCGCGCCGAATTGCAGGCGCTGATCAAACTCTTTCCGCGTTCGAATGAAGCTGTACTGGCCAAACAATATCTGGATGAAAATCGCTAACCCCAAACTTCGCAGTCCCGTAACAAGGAAGCCGTTGCAGAAGGTCTCGATTCGACTGAGAATCTTTATGCCAGCGGATTCCGCTCCGTTCGTCGCCCTCTTTATCTCCCCGCTGCAACGGATCATCAGGGCCATGCAGTTTGGTCATATCGGTAGGTACGGAACAATTATTTCCGTCATTTTGACATTTGTATTGACATTTTGACCGAACTACCCTAGATTTGCGGCCATCATTTCGAACGTGTTTTGCCCCTACAACCCACGACGCCCCTATCCAATAGCAGGCATCTATGTCGAATACTGTCAGCCTATCCGGGCGTATCTTGATTCTCGGAGACGAACCGAAGTCTACCAACGCCATTAGCCGGTTACTGCAGGCTGCCGGTTATGACGCCTACCCGACAGAATCATTTGAGCAAGCCCACTCCTTTTTGAAAGCGAACGATTGCGCGCTCATCATTCTCGATCCCTCATCGCCGAGATTGAGCGGCGCAATTCCGGCTCCGCATCTGGATGATTCCGGGCAGAGCCTGCGCCGAATTACCTGGGCGACCCAGGCTCTGGAGTTTTGCAAACAGTCGAGGAATCATCCGGCAACCTGCGAAATTCCCGTGATGTTCTTATCGAAAAGCCATCGCTCGCATGACCGACTCGCCTGTCTGCATGCCGGAGCCAGCGATTTTCTCAGTAAGCCCTATCATCGCGCTGAACTACTTTCGATTGTCAAAACGCATCTGCAAGCCTG
>CAYXVU010000071.1:0-3512 GCA_964468725.1 uncultured Clostridia bacterium | reverse complement strand
CAAGAGCGCGAGAAGTCCGAACGATTTGAACAACTCAATGTCTTGCATGCCGTCTCCTCCGTACTTTCAAGTTCGCTCGACCCCGACTATTTATTGAGCGGCACGCTCTCGGTCCTTCTCAAACACATTCATGCCGACGCCGGTGTAATCTATCTGCGCGAAGAGGAGAGCGGCAATGTATTGGTAGCGGCCAAAGAGGGTTTCGAGGATGACGAGGTAGCCAACAACGACCTCCTTCATCTCTATAACAAGACGAAGCCCATGATGAATGGCAAACCAGTGGTTCTGGAACCCATACCGGAAGCCGCCAGGGTCGGGTTGGGCAGCGCCGTACTCGAGGGGGCTCATAAGTTGATCTGCGCTCCGTTGAAGTTGGCCGGTCAATCAACCGGCGCAATCTTCCTCTTCTCTTACACCACAGAACCCTTCCCCAAACAGCAGACCGACCTTTTGGCGACGATCTGCAATAGCCTCAGCGTCGCACTCAATAATGCGCGATTGTATGTCGAGACCCGCCGCAGCGCGGCACAATTGTCATTTGTGTATAACCTCGGCAACAATCTGATGACCTCGTTGGAGATGGACGAATTGCTTGGCTACACGGTCTTCACGGTGGGGCGCAGTATGAATTGCGACGCCTGCGCGGTGATTGTGAAGACAACATTACAAGATCAGCGATTGGTCTCTGCCCTATACGGACTGTCGCGGGATGAGAAAGAATCAGGAGACTGGTTTTACGCAGAACATGTTGAACATTACATCGAGAACACGGACTACTCGGTGCAGCCTTCGGTCGAACTACGCCACAACGAACGGTATTTGAAGGATACAACCATCGCGGTCGAAATGATTGCACCGCTGGTCTTCGACGACCAACTTCTTGGCATTCTAGTCTGTGCCAGCCGTGACCCACAGGCCTTTGGCTTCAGCGATCAAAAGCTGTTGGGTGCGGTCGCTCAACAATTGAGCCTCGCTATTCGCAATACTGAGTTGTATCAAACAACCAAAGATACCTCCATCAATCTAGCAGTCGAAGTTGCCAAACGAACCCGCGAGATCGAAGAGCAGAAACGCTTCACCGAAAAGATCATTGATTCGCTTCCGGTTTCGCTCTATGTCGTCAACCGCGACCTGAAGATTGTCGCCTGGAATCGTAACCGCGAAGTCGGAGATCGTGGCATTAAACGCGAAGAGGTGCTCGGTCAAAACGTCTTCAATGTGTTGGCGCGGCAGCCACGTCGCAAACTCGAAGACGAATTTACGGAAGTCTTTCGCAATGCCCGAATGATTCGCTTTGAACAAGAGTCATGGGTCGAAAATCAAAAGCGTTATTGGAAGATCAGTAAGATTCCCATGCGAGTGGATAACGCGGAAGTCTCGCACATCATCACCGTCGGCGAAGATATCACCGAGCAAAAAAAGATGAATGAAGCGGTCATTCATGCTGAAAAGCTGGCCTCTATCGGCAGGCTTGCGGCGGGAGTGGTACATGAAATCAATAACCCATTGGCGACGATTGCGGCCTGTGCAGAAGCCCTGCACGCGCGATTGGATGACTTGAAAGAGAGCGACCTGCTTCAGGATTTCAACGAATATCTGAGCATCATCCGTGACGAAGCCTTTCGATGCAAAACGATCACCAATAACTTGCTCGAATTTTCGCATCAGCAGGAATCGGCGAAGGTCGAAACCGATATCAACTCCATCCTCGATCAAACTCTTTACCTCATCAAACATCATCCGAAACTCGGCAAGATGAACCTGGTAAAAGAGCTCGACTACACGCTCTCCCCCGTATTCGTAAATGAGGGCCAGATGAAACAGATATTCATCGCTCTGATCTCTAATGCCTTCGACGCTATGGAGGGACAAGGCACCCTCACCATCCGAACCAGTTGGCTGGAGGTCGGGCATCGTCCGATGATCGCCATCGAGTTTATCGACACCGGCTGCGGGATTGCCCCCGAACATTTATCGAAAATTTTCGACCCCTTCTTCACTACCAAACCGCTCGGTCGTGGTACAGGGTTAGGGCTGTCCGTCTGTTATGGCATCGTCTCCGAACACGGCGGGACGATAGATGTGGACTCAGAGATCGGCAGAGGCGCAACCTTCCGAGTCATGCTTCCTCTGGCTCCCGACCCCTTGGCATACGATTCAGAAGACACCCTTAAGAACACAGTTTTAGAAACGGAGAGCATACAATGAGCGCATCCAAACCCATGCGATTGCTGATCGCCGAAGATGAGAAGAATCTCGGACTGGTCTTGCAAAAAGAGCTTGCCCGACTCGGACACCAGGTTACGTTGGTAGAGAACGGAGAAGCAGCGGTCAAAACGGCCGGGGAGAGTGAGTTCGACGTTGCCCTGCTCGACATTATGATGCCAGTGATGGGCGGCATCGAAGCGTTGCGAATGCTGCGCCAACTCGAACAAGCACCCGAAGTCTTGATGATGACCGGGCACGCTACCGTAGAGAGCGCTCTGCAAGCAATGAAATTAGGAGCCTACGATTATCTGACTAAACCCTGTTCGATTCGCGAACTGGAAGCCATTCTGAATAAAGCCTATGAAAAGCGACAACTGCGACAAGAGAATCTCATCCTGCAATCTCGTTTGACGCACAAAGACAGAGCGCCGGAGATCGTCGTGAAGAGTCAGAAGATGAAGGATATTCTGGCGCTCGTCAGCAAGGTCGCAGCCTCTAATGCCATCGTCTTGGTAACCGGCGAATCGGGAACCGGCAAAGAGTTGATCGCTCATACGATCCATTCGCTTTCCCAACGTAGTAACGGTCCGTTCATTGACATCAGTTGTGCAGCCATTCAGGAGACGCTCCTCGAATCCGAACTCTTTGGATATGAGCCGGGCGCTTTTACAGGCGCTCGCAAACGCAAACTCGGTTTGCTGGAATTAGCACATGACGGAACCCTGTTTCTTGATGAAATTGGCGAGATGAGCCTGACCTTGCAAGCCAAACTCTTGCGCGTATTGGAGACCAATTCGTTCTTTCGGGTTGGCGGAACGAAGAAGGTCGAAGTTGACGTGCGCGTCGTCACCGCCACCAACCGCGATTTGGAAAAACAGGTTGCCGAAGGCCGGTTTCGTCAAGACCTGCTCTTTCGCATCAACAATATCGCGGTCAAACTCCCGCCGCTTTGCGAACGGTCGGAAGATATTCCGGCACTCGTCGAGCATTTTCTCAAACGCTCAAGCGTCGGCTCCGGCTACAGCATCAGCGACGAGGCCCTGGCGTTACTCTCACATTACACTTGGCCGGGAAATGTCCGCGAATTGAAAAATGTCATTGAACGCGCCGTCATCCTCACAGTGGGTAATGTCATTCTCCCTGAAGACCTCCCACTTGAAATCCGCACTTCGACAAGCCTCCCTTCTCCTTACGGCAAGGCAGAAGGGAATGGGGTCGAAAACCTCGACGAGTTACGCAAGAAACAGATACTCAAAGTGTTAGAACAGACCGGATGGCATCAAGGCAAAGCCTCGGAAATTTTG
>CAYXVU010000070.1:0-25146 GCA_964468725.1 uncultured Clostridia bacterium | reverse complement strand
GCGTGCGCTCGGTAAGCGCGTGCGCCTGCACGCTTGCGCCTGTAGTCGGCAACCAGAGCAAGAGAAGCAACATGGTTGACTCAATTTTTTTTGCAGAGTGCATGTCCATTCCTTTCTCATTTATGCTTGTCGTCGTCGCCGCAGATGCGCCCGCGACAGTCAATGCGAATGATGCCGAGCAGTACGGGCGCAGCGTAGCTTACGGATTCATCGAGTGCCACATTTTTTATTTTCGTAACACTGTATGATTGCGACTGCCGAGTGTATCTTGACTTTGCTTCACGCTTCTTATAGATTGCGGCCATCCAAAAACAAGAGACTTTGATGCGGATCGTGGCTCAATAGCCTTTTCTCTCTTGCTTCGTATCCTCACGTAGCTGTCTATCGGGATCACCGACCGACACGCCTAATCTAGCTGGTGGGATGAGAAAATAATCACTTACCCGGAGGTACGACCCCTCCGACCCATAAGGAGGATATCCCATGAAAGCTCTCAAGCTCGCTGTTGTCTTATTGCTGGCAGCAGCGTTTGCTCTCCCCTACACCACATCGAGTACCGTCGAAGGTCAGGGGGCAACCGAAGCGCCAACCGGATTTGACAATCTGACTAACGGCTTGACCGATCAAGCCACCTTCGATGCAAACCTGGAAATCTTCGCAGAGGTCGAAGAGGTGGATGAAGGCCTCGGCCCCATCTACAACGCCGCCGGTTGTGCCGAATGCCACGCCAACCCCGTCGTCGGCGGCATCAGTCAGATTACGGAACTCCGCGCTGGCCGTTTCAACGGCACGACCTTCGTTGACCACCCCGGCGGCTCGCTCGTCCATTCACGAGCTACGAATGCCGATATACAAGAGCGCGTTCTGGCCGGGAATGAAATTCGCGCCTTCCGCTCTTCGCTTAACACACTTGGCGATGGTTTCGTTGAAGCGATTGCCAACAGCACGCTTTTACAGATTGCCGCCAATCAGCCGTTGCAAACCGGCGGTCGCATTCGCGGACTGGTGATTCAAGTCCCGGTCAACGAAGCGGGCGGCGCTTTGCGCATCGGGCGCTTCGGCTGGAAGAATCAACACGCTAGTCTGATCTCCTTCTCCGCCGATGCTTACAAAAACGAGATGGGGATTACCAGCCCGCTCGAACCGGAAGAGAACACCTCCAACGGCACCTTCGTCGGATTCGGCACGGACTTTGATCCGGTTCCCGACCCGGAAGACGATGGTGCGGACATCGAAGCCTTTGCCGCTTTCATGCGTGCCTCGAAAGCGCCGCCGCGCGATGCCGCACTGGCCGCTACAGGCGACGCTCAACAAGGCGCGTTCATCTTCAATGCGATTGGCTGTTCCGTTTGTCATACACCGATCATTGTGACAGCCCCGCCGGGCACACTCATCAATGGCGGAGCCTTTACGGTTCCTGCTGCGCTTGGCAACAAGCTCATCCGACCGTTCGGAGATTTTCTCCTGCACGACATCGGAACCGGTGATGGCATTGTGCAAAATGGCGGAGCCGCAACCCGCTTTCGCTTGCGCACAGCGCCCTTATGGGGGGTTCGCACCCGCAACCGCCTGATGCATGACGGCGAGTCGCTGACCTTCAACGACGCGATTCTGCGCCACGCCGGTGAAGCGACCTTCGTAACCAATAACTATCGCAACTTGAGTACCGCGAATAAGAATCGCTTGCAGCGTTTCCTTGAATCCCTCTGATCGCCTATCGGCAACACGTCAGCGCCTGTTGGAGATGAGGCGCTGACGTAGTTGATAGGACAGTCCTTATTCTTGAGGCCGACGAGAGGACAATTCTTTCGTTGCGCCTGCGGAGAGATCATATGAAATCCAGAAGCGCTCCCCGCGATGCTCTAACCGGCAGGGCTGCCCTGTGCGGCTTGTTGGCCTGCCTACTTTTGTCAGCGTGTCGTCACTCGTCTGACGCAGCGCCCCAAAAATTGATAAAAGAAGAGACTCCGAACCTCGTCCCTGCGGAGGATACCCCGCGCACGGCCATACGGCTGCCGCCGCCAACCTTACCTGAAGCGCAGGCTGCCCTCACCCGCATCTATCAACAGGCGGTCACCCTGCGCGCGCGCGCTGCTTCGCAATTGGTCGTCGGGGATTTCAACGGAGACTTAGCCGAAGACTTGGTGCTGGTGGTTCAGCCTGCCCCGCACCTGCTCGCAGAGATCAACAGCGATACCGCCAACTGGACGCTCGGCGAGCCGATGAAAGCCCAGTTGCCTGCGCTTACAAAACTCACCTCGTCACGACCTGACCCCATACGCATCAACGAAGGCGAGCGGCTATTGGCAATCATTCACGGATACGGCGAAATGGGTTGGCGCAGTCCGGAAGCCCGACAGACTTTTTTACTGAAAAATATCGTTGGCGAAGGCCAGCAGGTGCAAACCGCAGAACAGATTCGCGCGACGACTGACAAACTGCCGAAGCTCTATGGCGATGTGCTGCGCCAACGATTCGGCCAGCAAACCGGCTTTCTCTACTGGACCGGAGCAAAGTACGCCTGGCATTCGGTATCAGAGAGACGCCAAGCGGAGAAGTGATCGGCGCTACCGCAACGAGATTTTTTTGACGCGGCAAAGCGCGAAGCGATAGGCTTGACGATTCATCATCGCGCACAGATTGGGAGAGTTGAATGAATCGTTACGTCTGTCTGCACGGCCATTTTTATCAACCGCCGCGCGAAAACGCTTGGCTTGATGAAGTCGAAAAACAGGATTCGGCTTACCCCTATCACGATTGGAACGAACGCATCACGGCGGAATGCTACGCTCCCAATGCGGCTTCGCGCATCCTCGACGCAGACAAAACGATCATTGATATCGTCAACAACTATGCGAAGATCAGTTTCAACTTCGGCCCCACCTTGTTGGCCTGGATGGAGCGCCACGCGCCGGAAATCTATCGCGCCATCCTCGAAGCCGACCGGGAGAGTCAGCGCCGGTTTTCCGGTCACGGCTCGGCCATCGCCCAAGTCTACAATCACGCCATTATGCCGCTGGCCAACGCCCGCGATAAGCGCACGCAGGTCATCTGGGGGCTGCGGGATTTCGAACACCGCTTCGAGCGCCAACCCGAAGGCATGTGGCTCGCCGAAACGGCAGTGGATATTGATACGCTCGAAGCTCTCGCTGAAAATGGCATCGGGTTTACCATCCTCGCCCCCCATCAAGCGGCGCGGGTGCGGCGACCGGGCAGGCGTTGGGCGGAGGTGTCGGGCGCAAAGATTGATACGCGCCGCGCTTATTTGTGCAACCTGCCATCGGGCAAAACGATTCGCCTCTTTTTTTATGACGGCATCATCTCGCGTGACATCGCCTTCAATAAGTTGCTCAGCGATGGCGGCGATTTCGCTCACCGCCTGCGCAGCGGGTTCAAAGAGTTTCGCCGGGAAGCGCAGCTTATCCATGCGGCGACGGACGGCGAAACCTATGGCCATCATCATAAGTTCGGCGAGATGGCGCTTTCCTACTGCCTCTATCACCTTGAAGAGCATCATCTGGCAACGTTGACTGTGTACGGCGAATTTTTAGATCGCTTCCCGCCCGAATACGAAGTTGAAATCCTTGAGAACACCTCTTGGAGTTGCGCGCACGGCATTGAACGCTGGCGCAACAACTGCGGCTGTAACAGCGGTCGCGCAGGCTGTCGGCAAGGGTGGCGCGCGCCGCTGCGCGAAGGATTGAACGAACTCAACTACGCACTAGTGGCGGTCTATGAAGAACGGTTGTCGCCGCTGGTGCGCGACATCTGGCAAGCGCGCGATGCCTATATCACGGTGATGCTCAACCGCAAGGTGGTGAATGTCGAACGCTTCTTCACCGAACATGCCGCGCGCTTGCTGACCCGCGAAGAGAAAGTGACGGCGTTGCGACTCTTAGAGATGCAGCGCCACGCGCAGTTGATGTTCACGAGTTGCGGTTGGTTCTTTGATGAAATTTCGGGCCTGGAGACGACGCAGGTTTTGCAGTATGCAGCGCGTGCCATTCAACTCGGCGAAATTGTCAGCGGCACATCTTTCGAACCGTTGCTCCTCGAACACCTGCGTCGCGCGCCGAGCAACGAACCCGCCTACGGCAACGGCGCAGAGGTCTATGAACAACTCGTCAAACCGGCGAGCGTTGATCCGTTGCGCGTCGGCGCACACTACGGCATTTCGTCCCTCTTCGAAGAGTATCAAGAGACCGAAGCCATCTATTCTTATATCATCGAGCGCGAGCAGCACGAACGCCTGCAATCGGGCAAACAGAAACTCGCCATCGGCAAAATCCGCATGCGGTCGAATATCACCTGGTCGGAGGACACGGTAAGCTTTGCGGTCGCGCACCTCGGCGATCACAATCTGATTGGCGGCGTGCGCCACACCTTGAGCGATGAAGCCTTTCAGGCGATGCGCGAAAGCATCAAAGAGGCATTTGCCAAAAGCGATGTGCCGGAGATCATCCGTTTGGTGCAGCGCCATTTCGAAGGCCACAACTATTCATTGTGGCATCTGTTTCAAGATGAAAAACGCAAGGTCTTCGGTCGCATCCTCGAATCCACGCTCGAAGAGATACGCGGCTCGTTTCGCAGGATCTACAATCACTACTACCCGATGATGGCGGTGATGCGGGAACTCCACACGCCGATACCGAAACCGCTGATGACGGCGGCGGAATTCACCATCAATACAGACCTGCGCCGCGTCATCGAGATGCCTCGCCCCGACATCCCGGAGTTGGAAAAACTGGTTGCCGAAGTGAAGAAATGGGCATTCGAGGTAGACGCAATGATTCTGGCTTTTATCACAACGCGCAGACTTGACGCCTTAATGGAAGAGTTTTCGCAAACGCCCGCGAACGCCGATTTATTGCTGATTGTCGAAGCCCTGCTCAGAGCCATCGAACCGCTACGGTTGGACATCAAGCTGGCCAAAGCGCAGAACATTCTCTTCTCCGAAGGCAAACAGCTTTATGCGGCCATCGGCATGAAGGCCGAACACGGCGATCTGACAGCGAAAGAGTGGATCGAGCGATTCGAAAGTCTGGGCGATTACTTGCGCGTCCGCAGCGCGTAATCGAGTCATCGCCAGATAGCGCGGCAAGCCGGTTCTAAGAGCCATACTTCAACCATTTGCAAGCGCACCTTTTCATGCTATTCTGCGCGGCGTAGTTGGTATCAGGTGATGAGGCGCAACAACCACATCATTCCAATAATCATTCACAAGTAGTCTAATCATAGTTGCACGAGTTCGGTCTTCTCAATCCGTAACGAAGCGCGCAGCGGTTCACCTACAGGCAGTCAAAAATCACCTTGATAGAAGACAGAAAGTCGCTATCCGGATGAGGTCGTTTCACTGAAAATCGAATGATTAGGAGGCAATAGCATATGGGGTTCTTAGCACCGATTATTGGTTTGGTAAGTCTGGTTTGTTTTATTCTGGTTTTGATTAAACAGTTTCAGATTGGCGGGGCCGTCCATGGGATCATCGGCATTATCACCTGTGGTTTATGGACGCTCATCTGGGGCTGGATGAATGTAGACAAAACCGGTCAGAAGACCATCATGTTAATCTGGACAGGGCTGGTAATCCTGAACCTTCTACTCGGGGTTTTTGGCGGGTTCTCCTATGGCTTTTCCTACGGTAATGCCAACTAGGTAATCAGCGTTCTGGGACGGCTCCAAACCGTGGCTGTACGGCTCAAGTTGTTCGCTGTCAGGCGCAGAGCGTCGGGTTTGCAGCCCCGCCATCACTTCGCCTTTTTCGCCCGGCGCTTTGTCGGCGATTGTGCGTCGCGCATCTGTTTGGCTTGGCGCTGGAAGTCGTAGAGTTTGGTCAAGGCTTCGACCGGGCTAAGGTCGTTGATGTCAAGCCGGGCAAGGGCTTCGATGATCTCTTCGAATGGGTGCGGCGGCGCGTCGGGCTTCGCCGGTGCGCGTTGGGCGGATACGGGTTCATATTCGCTGAGCAGTTCTTTCGCGCGACTGAGCACGGGTTTGGGCAGTCCCGCCATGCGCGCAACGTGCAGACCGAAACTCTTTTCCGCTTTGCCCGCTTCGACCTTGTGAAGGTACTCCACGCGGTCGCCGCGCTCGCGCACGGCAAGGTGAAAATTGCGAAGGCGCGGCAAATAATCGGCACAGTCCGTCATCTCATGATAGTGCGTGGCAAAGAGCGTCTTTGCGGCTACGCGCGGTAGGTAGTGCAGGTATTCGATCACCGCACGCGCAATCGAAGTGCCGTCTGCCGTTGAGGTGCCGCGCCCAATCTCGTCGAGCAAAATCAGGCTGCGCGCCGTCGCGTGATGCAGAATGTGCGCCGTTTCGATCATCTCGATCATAAAACTCGAATGGCCGCGCAAGGTAAAATCGTTCAAGCCGATGCGCGTGAAGATACGATCTACCAAACCGATTCGTGCCGTTGTCGCCGGTACGAAGCTGCCGATTTGCGCCAGCAGACAGATCAACGCTACCTGCCGCATATAGACGCTCTTGCCCGCCATGTTGGGCGCGGTGAGCAAGAGGATTTGGGTGTCATGATTGGCCAGTTGCGTATGGTTGGGCGTGAACTTGCGCCGTTCGAGCAGGCGTTCAATGGTCGGATGGCGACCGTTAGTGATATGAATCTCTTCTCCGTCATTCAGTTCAGGCCGCGTGTAAGCGAACCGTGCGGCAACTTCAGCCAGCGCCGCGTAGACATCAAGCAGTGCGAGTCCTGCGGCGACGCGGCTGATGCGCTGATAATGGCGGCTCAGATGATCGCAGACTTGGCGGTAGAGCGTGAGTTCAAGCTCCTGTATGCGCTCGCGCGCGTTGGCGATGAGCGATTCGTGCTCCTTCAGTTCGAGCGTGAAAAACCGTTCGGCATTGGCCAGTGTCTGCTTGCGAATGTAATCGTTGGGCACAAGGCGCAGGTTCGGGCGCGTCACTTCGAGGTAATAACCGAAGACTTTGTTATACCCAACCTTGAGCGAGCGAATGCCTGTGCGTTTGCGTTCGCGTTCTTCCATTTCGGCGACGAACCGACGACCGCCAGTTAAGGTGGCGCGCAATTCATCCAATTCTGCGGAAAAGCCTGTGCGAATGATGCCGCCGCGTTCGAAGTCGGCAGGCGGTCGGTCGCTAAGCGCGCGGTCAATAAACTCGACCAGATCATCGCTCTTTTCGAGCGGTTCAAGAAAACCGGCTGGGGCGCGTTGTTTGTCGAGCGCGGCACGCAGTGTGGCGACCGCTTTCAAACTCTGCCCTAATGCGACGGCTTCGGCAGGCGCGGCAAATCGCCGACGCACGCGTCCGAGCAACCGTTCGATATCGAATACCTTTTCCAGCGCGCGGCGCACCTCCGCGCGTGCTGGCTCGCGCTTCATGAACCATTCGATGGCATCCTGCCGCGCCCGTAGTTCCGTCAGATCAAGCAGAGGATGGCGCAACCACCGCCTGAGCATGCGCCCCGCCATCTCCGTCACCGTCAAATCAATGGCGGCGATGAGGGAGCCGGTCGGTGCACCGCCGGTGAAATCCCAACTGTGAAATACTTCGAGATTGCGCATGGTTTGCGGGTCGAGTTGCATCACCGCATCGGCTTTGTAGGTCTGCAAGCCGGTGAGCGTTGCCAAGGCATCGGGCTGAGTGTCGCGCAGATAGGCGATGAGCGCACCGGCGGCGCGCGTTGCCAGTCCGAGCGCTTCGCAACCGTAGGCATCAAGCGAAGCAGTTTGAAAATGGTCGAGCAAGGCGCGCCGCGCTTCATCCGGTTCGGTGCATTCGTCGCTCAGACGGGTGACGGCACGCAGGTCAAGCATCGGCATATCGAAGCGGCGCGGCACAATCAGTTCGGCAGGTGCGAGGCGTTCGAGTTCGGCAAGCGCAGCTACGCGGGGGAGTTCGGTGACGCGAAATTCGCCCGTTGTGATATCGGCGTAGGCCAGCCCTGCGGCTTTGTCGGAAGCAACGAAGCTGGCGAGGTAGTTGTTGGCGCGACCTTCGAGCAAGCCGGGTTCGACGACCGTGCCTGGGGTGACGATGCGCACGACTTCACGTTCGACCAGGCCTTTGCCGGGCGGGGTAATTTGATCGCAGACGGCGACTTTGTAACCGCGCTGAATGAGTTTGGCGAGGTGACTTTCCAGCGAGCGGATGGGAATGCCCGCAAGCGGGTGAGGATTGCCTTTGCCGAACCATTTGCGCGTCAGGACGATGCCAAGTTCACGCGCCAACATTTCGGCGTCTTCGTCAAAGGTCTCGTAGAAATCGCCGATTTGAAAGAGCAAAATCATGCCGGGATAGCGGCGTTTGATGTCGAGGTACTGTCGGCGCAGCGGGGTCGGCATAGAGCAATATCAGGTCTGTGAATCACACGCATCAGCGCGAATAAGCAGGACGATTCGCGCCAAGTTGCCATACTGGCAGATCAAGTCCGGCTAATCAATTTTAATAACAACTCTTCTTGCGCGGTGAGCGCGTCATACAGGCGTTGCAATTCGCCTGTGCCGATAACCGTGATGACGGCTTCGATTTCGTGAAACGAACCGGCCAAACGGCGCGCAGCGAATTGCGTAGCTCGTTCATCTGCGATCACCAGAAACGGGCGTGAGCGTTGCGCGTCATAGGCTTGTTTGAGCCGAGTGAGCGCACTGTCTACATTGCCTGCGACCTGCACTTCGAAGACGTGGCTCAGACGCGGCGCGCGCACGCTCTCGCGCCAAACGACGTCGTAGTATTCGAACTCGGCTTCGGCGTGATAGCCGAACAGGTGGCCAACGGCGACCAACATGCGCTGGGCTTCTTTGTGAGTGATGTCACGCGGCGGCTGGCGGTGCGATTCGGTCGCGGCAGAGAGGCGTAGGGCTTCGGCGGCAATGCGGTTTTTGCCTGCGGACGTAAGCGACCAAAGAGCGCCCTCGCGGTGCAGCTCGCCGCGCCGGTGCAACTCGCGTCCGGCACGTTGCACGAGGCCGTGCCAACGCTTGCGCCCTGTAGGGGTGCGGCTTTCCGTGTCGGCGTCGGTCAACTGCGGAAAGTAGCTCACCAAACGGTCATAAAGATAGCGCACGCGATCTGCGCCGCCTGCGGCTTCGAGTTCCTGTAGGATCGGGAGTTCGAGTCGTTCGACATCAGGAAAGGGCATAGCGTTTTCGCTCGCCGGTCATTGTAGCGGAAGCCCTGCGCCGATGGCCAATGGCAAGGGGCTGCAAAAACTTGCAAAAATAATCGTAACCCTCCCCTTTTCAGCATCGTCTAAACTGATGTGAGCCGATGCGTTTCGGCATCACGATGATCTTTGGCAATGCGATTTGTTCTGCTCCATAACGCAGGCTGAAACAGTGGTTGATGAAAAAGCTGAACAAAGCGGAGCGAATTACGTTAGTCTTGCTTCGGATGAGATAAAATCCTCGTCAACCCGATGCAGCACGGGTCGGGATTAAAACCCTGTACAGTGGAACCGTTTTAACCTTGCAAGGCGACCCGAAAACTAACCCGCAAGCGAATGAACCTGGTGGCCAACCATCCGCGCGAAGCGAGGCAGGCAGCCCTACAGAAGGCACTGCGCTTGCTGAAATCGAACGCGCCGAACATGGCACGGTAGATCGCTCGGAAGAAGACGACCTCATCCGGCGAACGCTGGCGGGCGACCATGACGCTTTTGAAGCGCTGGTACGCCGCCACAGTCCACGCGTCTTCAGCATCGTCAGCAGTTTCTTTCGCCGCCGTGATTTGGTGGAAGACATCGCGCAGGAGGTCTTCGCCAAAGCCTATTTCTCGCTGGCCAGTTTCACGCTGGGGCGTTCCTTCGAAGCATGGGTTGCGAAGATCACCGTCAATGCCTGTTATGATCATCTGCGTGCGCAACGGCGACGCGCTGAGTATCAGGTGGCGCGCGAAGGCGAACCGGAAGACGACTGGTTCGAGTTGCAGATGCTGGAGGCGGCGCGCGAGCGTCACGCCAGCGAAGAACGCAAACGCGAGGCGCAACAAATCTCCGAACGGTTGCTTGCCAAACTCGACCCGGAAGACCGCATCGTGCTGGTCTTGATGGATCGGGACGGGTATTCGGTCAAAGACATTGCCGATATGACAGGGTGGGGTCAATCAAAAATTAAGGTTCGCGCGTTTCGGGCGCGACGGGTGCTCAGAGCCGAGATGAAACGCTTGCTCTTGAGCGCGGAGAGAAAACAAAAGAGTAAACCCTGAGAAGTGGAGTTGCTGATGAGCCGACAACATCATAATCAAACTACCCCGAACTGCCGCAGCGTCCGCAAACAGTTGCGCGCTTTCGCACAGGCGCAAGCGGTTAACAGGGTGTACGACGCTCAGCATCAAGCCATCGCGCAGCACATGCAGTCCTGTGCCCGTTGCGCTTCCGAATACCGCTTGCTTGCCTTGAGCCGCACGGCGCTCGATCTGGCCGCTGCACCCGAATCGTTCCGCCCTGATGAGACGTTCTTCGTCGCCCTGAAGGCGCGTCTTGCACGCGGCGAGGCGGCGCGCTTGCCAATTGCTGTCAATGAAGATTCATGGGCAGCAGCATTGCGGATGACGGCCCGGCAGTTGATTCCGGCGATGGCTCTTTTGTTGTTGCTGATTTTGGGCGCGACGCTGCTTTGGAAACAAAGCCCCTCTGGCTCACAGGCCGCTGTGATGCGACCGCGCGATAAAGTGATGTTCAACGATATGTATGACTATCCGGCGCCCACCCGTGACGATGTGCTGGAAACCTTAGTCGCTGTAGAGGAGTAAGAGATGGAGAGTAGAAATCTTAACCACAACAAAGCGCGACTGGTGGTCTTGACCGTCTTCGTCATCGGCATCGCGGTCGGCGCGTTATCTATGAATCTGTATCAAAGGCTGACCAACAGCAACCCCGAAAATCAGCCGCCGCCGCGCGTCGTCATCTTGAAGAATTTGACGGATCGGCTGCATCTGACGGAAGCGCAACAGATGCAAATTCGAGAGATTCTCGATGGCACGTTCGAAAACTATCGCGCCATTCGCACCGATATGGACAACGAACCCAAGCTCAAAGAGTTCGATCACCGCTTTAACGAAGCGCGACAACAAGGGCGCGAAAAGATGCGTCAAGTACTCACCTCCGAACAGATGCCCGAATTTGAAAAGATTCTGCAAGAGTACGATCAAAAGCGTCAGGAGATGCGCGAGAAACGGAAAAAGTAGTTGCCCCTCTGACAAACCCAGTGGACACAGACGAAGCGAAGGAATTGGAATTTCCTGGAACTGACTCCGGTATCGGAAAGAATTACGATCATGAAAAAATATCTCGTTATACTGCTCACGCTCATTTTGCTCGCTACGCCACTCACTACACTTGCTGCCGGAAATGATAATGAGCCGCAGGGGGCCGCTGAATTGCGCGGCACAGTGTTGGATGAAACCCGCGCCTATATGGTCGCCATCCCCGTCGTCCTTGATGACGGCAAAGGCAATAAGTACACCACACAGACCGATGAGAAGGGGCAATATCGCTTTATCGGCGTCAAGCCAGGCATCTATACCCTCACCGTCGAGGCCGAAGGCTTTGCGGCCTTCAGCGAACAGATTGATCTGACCGGCAGGCCGCGCGCGCCGTTTGATGTCGTACTGAAAGTCTTTATCGCCGAGCAGGTCGAAGTGAAAGACACTGAGGCGGCCATCTCCGCCGAACCGGATAAGAACCTCTCTGCTGTGACCTTGACGGCCAAAGAGTTGGAAGCGTTGCCCGATGACCCGGATGAACTCTTAAACACCTTGCGACAGATGGCCGGTGCCGGTGCGGGCGACGATGCGGCGGTCTATGTCGGCGGGTTCCGCGAGCGCGGTCAGTTGCCGCCGAAAGAGTCTATTCAGATGATTCGCATCAATTCGAATCCGTTTGCGGCGGAATTTTCCGAGCCGGGATTCTCGCGCATCGAAATCGTCACCAAGCCGGGGTCGGATACCTTTCACGGCAGTTTCCGGTTTAATTTCAATGATGAATCGCTCAACGCCCGCAACGCCTTTGCTGATATTAAAGCGCCGACGCAAAATCGCAACTATAACGGCAGTTTCACCGGGCCCATCATTCGCAATCGCTGGGGCTTTTTTATCAATGTTGATCGGCGGGCTGCCGAAGAGAATGTCTTCGTCAATGCGCTCACGGTCAATCCACAAACCTTTGCTACCGAGCCCTTCGTCACCACCGTGTTGACTCCGCGGACGAATACCAACTTCGAAATTCGCACTGATTTTCTGGCGACCAAAAAGCACACCATCGGTCTCGGCTATCGCATCTCGAAGAGTAACGCCGAAAATCAGGGGTTGGACGAGTTGTCGTTGCCGGAACGCGCTTTCAACCGGGAAACCCGCGAAGATACGGTGCGCTTTTCGCTGACCACCATCGCGACTGAGCGCGCCGTCAACGAAGCGCGGTTGCAACTCAGTCGGCGCAGCAACAACTCGCGCGCCTTAACCGACGCCGTCGCCATCACAGTGCTTGATGCCTTCAACGCGGGCGGCAATCAAGGTTCGCTCTTTCTCGATAGCTCAACCGACAATCTGGACTTCACCAACAATCTGACCTATACGCACAACAAACACACGATCAAACTCGGCGTGCGCGCCGAAGTGACGCAACTGGAAAATATCAATCGCTCCAACTTCGGCGGCAGTTTCACCTTCTCGTCGCTAGAGCAGTATCGCAGAGTCCTGCGCGGCGATGCGGGCGCGCGCCCGTCGCAGTTTTCGATCAATCGCGGCGACCCCTTCATCAGCTTGAATCAATGGGAAACTGGCTTCTTCCTGCAAGACGACTGGCGCGTCTCCAATCGCCTGACCCTCTCCTACGGCTTGCGTTCCGAGTTTCAAACTAATTTGCAAGATAAGCTTAACGTTGCGCCGCGCTTCGGCATCGTGTGGGCGCAAAAAGACGGCAAGGGTACGGTGCGCGGCGGCGCAGGGGTCTTCTATAACCGCGTTGACAACGGCATCACCTTCGACACCATTCGCTTTGACGGCACGCGGCAATTGCAGTTCACCATTACCAATCCGAACTTCTTCCCCGATGTGCCGACCAATCCCGGCGGTACGGCGCGGCCTTCGACCATCCGCGAGAAAGCGGAAGATTTAAACATGCCGTATTCGATCAATACGACCATCGGCTATGAGCGACAACTGCCATGGAAATTGTTCGGATCGGCCACCTATTCGTGGAATCGCGGCGTTCATCTTCTGCGTTCGCGCAATATCAACGCGCCGACTCTCGGTGCGAGCGGCGATCCGGTCTTTCCCTTCCCCGGACAAGGGGCGATCCTGCTCTACGAGTCAACAGGCTTCTCCAATCGCCACGAATTGCGCCTCAGTTTGCGAACCAATTTCAATCCGAAATTGACGCTGTTCGGGTTCTACACGCTCTCTTCGACGAAGAGCGATACGGATGGGGCGGGTTCGCAACCGGCCAATCCTTTCGATCTAACCAACGAATACGGACGTGCCGGATTCGATGCGCGCCATCAATTCTTTGTCAGCGGCTCAATGACGCTGCCATGGAATTTGCGCGTTACGCCCTACCTGCGCGGCAACACGGGACGCCCGTTCAACATCACCACTGGCCGCGACGACAACCGCGATTTGTCGTTTGCAGATCGTCCTTCGTTTGGCCGGTTGGGCGAAGCCGGAGTCATCGCCACACGCTTCGGCATCTTCGACCCGACGCCGGAAATCGGCGACCTCATCATCCCGCGCAACTTCGGCGACGGGCCGGGGCTCATCAGCGCGAATCTGGGAATCTCGAAGACCTTCGGGTTCGGCCCGGCGGCGGGCAACTTCCCCGGTCAATCGGCGCGCAATGGCAACCAGAGCGGCGGGCAGGGGCAGAACCAGCGCGGCGGCAACAATCAAAGCAGCAATCGCGGCGGTAACAGTTCGAGCGGCAATCGCGGTGGCGGTGGCGGATTCGGCGGCGGGGCGGTCATGCGAGGAGGAGGCGGCGGGTTCGGCGGACCGGGCGGATTCTTTAATGACAGCCGCAACAAATACAGCGTCACCGTCTCCGTCAACTTCAGCAATATCTTCAATCACGTCAATCTTGGACGCTTCAATGGCGTGCTGACCTCGCCGCGTTTCGGTCAGGCCAACAGCACAGCGAGCGGTGGCGGATTTGGCGGGTTTGGCGGCAACGATGGTTCGCGTCGCATTGACGCATCCGTCGCGTTCCGGTTCTAACGTTAAGGAGTGAGACTGCCGATCAATCAGTAAGGAGTCATAAGCAGCTATGAAAACCGTATTCAAACTCTTGATGTTTACGATCACGATGGCGGGCGCAGCCTTAAGCGCAGCCGCGCAAGACGCGCCGCCACCGATGCCGCCCGGCGGCGGTGGCCCGCAGATGCAATTTCGCTTTCCGACCTTCGAAGAGATGGATAAAAACAAGGATAAGAAGATCAGTAAAGACGAGTTTCAAGGGCCTGCGCAATTCTTTGACCGCCTCGATGAAAACAAAGACGGCTTCATTGACGAAGCCGAGTTTGCGCGTTCCCGCCAACGAATGATGGCGGGCGGCGGCGGTCCCAACACCGGCGAGCGGTTGAAGACCTTTATGGACGGCGACAAAAACAACACGGTCTCGCGCGAAGAGTTTGCTCGCCTGTTGCAACTCTTTGACGCGCTCGACAGCGATAAGAGCGGCGACCTGTCACAAGAGGAACTCAACGGCTTCTTCCGCGTCATGCCGCAAGTGCAGGCGCAAGCGACTGGCGGCGTGGATGTCAACCTGCTCTTTACACGCTATGACAAAGACAAAGACGGCAAGATCACGGCTGAAGAGATGGGCAACGAGCGGTTATTCAAATCCTTAGACCTCAACAAAGACGGTTTTCTTCCGAGAGAAGAGGCCGAGCAGGCGCTCAAACAACTGGAAAAAGCGCGGCAACAAAAACCTGCCTCCGGCCAATAGATCATCCGTCATTATGTCCACTCGGCAATTTGAAAGGCGGTCTTTTCCGACCGCCTTTCTCTTTTGTCCGACTACCTGATTGTTTTCACAACGGGTCAGCGAATGACCTCCACAGAGCATGGCGCATGGGTGACGACCGATTCGGAGACGCTACCTCGCAGCGCACGTTCCAACCCTCGTTTGCCGTGTGAACCGACAACGATCAAATCGGCCTCCCATTCTTTCGCCTCTTCAATGATGCGCGCCTTCGCCTGTCCGCGCAGCACCGTATGGCTGGCTCGCCATCCGGCCTCAAGCAAAATCTGTTGCGCGGTTTTGCTCGCCTCTTTTGCTTTAGCAATGAGCTTCTCTTCCAACTCTTCCATCACCGTTTGATTGAAGAACCATGCGGCTTCGGGAAAGGAGACATCGGCGATGCTGATAACACGCATCTGTGTGCCCTCCGGCCAGGGGCGCGCGGCTACGGAACGCACAGCCACTTCTGAACAGGCCGAGCCGTCGGTCGCCAGCAAGATGCGTTTGCCGGTTCCGGGGGTTGTTTTTTGTCGCTTCGGAGCGCGTACGACTTCAACGGCGCAAGGCGAGAAGCGCACGACGCTGCTGGCCACGCTGCCGAGCAGCAACTCCGCCAGCGGATTGTGGCCGCGTGAACCGAGAAAGATGAAGTCCGCGCCGTGCTCTTTCGCTTGTTCAACAATCGTCGTGCGCGGGTAGCCTTTGACGATGGCGGCGACGGTGCGGAGCCCAGCGGCAGCGATGTGCTCTGCTTTTGACTCGATAAAATCGTTAGCCGCGCCCTCCACCTGCTCGGCGTAGGCGGCGACATCAAGGAAGTCCGATTCGTAGCTGCTGTTGTCTAAAACATAGAGCACTCTAGCCGCTGTCCCTTCCGGCCAGGGGCGCGCGGCAACCTCTTCGATGACAACATCGGCGGCGGCAGAAGAGTCTATGGCAACCAGTAATTTCATCAGCACCCTCTCTTTATCATCTCCATCTTGATCCGAACAACGAATGTGCCGCAATCCAAGCCCGCACGCAACTGCGTAAGAGAGGTTGCCTTCAAGGCTTTCCCCATAATCAGAGTCGAACGATAGTTGGTCCGGCGTCTCCATGTCCACTCGCCTCATCTGTATGTATCCCTATCCGCTTTCGCCAACCGCTTCAAGCTGGAAGATCGTATGACCACCAGTCACTACAGCATCGAGCACAGTGATAGATGGTCATGCGGAAACGCGCGCGGGTTGTTATGCTTGACAGCATGATGGACGAGCAAGGAGCGCGCGCAGATGTTCTTTTTCCGTAAGCCTTCGGCAGCCAGCATTGACCGTTTTTTGGCAGCCCAACAGCAGACTGAATTCTCTTATGCCGACATCGGCGCAACGCGCAGCCTGCTGCCTTCGGGTTATACAGTTGACCACAACCGCATTCGGTTGGGCAGCGGCGCGCAGACCTTCGATTTGGCAGTTGCCGCTCTGCGCCGCTGGCAGATGTTTGCAATCGGTTGGGTCACGCTCTGCTGGCCGAATGCGCCGATTGTGGTCGGCACACAAGTTGGCGTGTTGGCCAGACACTTCGGCTTCTGGTCTTTGCACGCCTGCCGCATTGTCTACTTGCTTGATGAAGAGGGGTCTGTGAGAAGATACGGCTTTGCTTATGGCACGCTCGACGAACATGCGGAGAGCGGCGAAGAGAGGTTCAGTATCGAATGGCATCAGGAGGACGATTCTGTGTGGTACGATCTGTTGGCTTTTTCGCGTCCGCATCATTGGCTGGCGCGCGCAGGCTATCCGATCACGCGCGCCTTGCAACGGAAGTTTGCCGCCGATTCCAAAACTGCGATGCGGTTGGCCGCAGGCACGCAAGAGAATCATTAGAGAAATCGTAAGGGAGGAGTTTGCAGATGAGTGAAATCAAACGAATGCGAAGTCAGTTGCGCCGCGCCCTCGAAGGCGAGGCATGGCACGGGCCATCGCTCAAAGAATTGCTCATAGACATCACTGCCGAGCAAGCTGTCGCCCGCCCCATTCCGACCGCGCACAGCATCTGGGAGATCGTCCTGCATATCTCCGCCTGGCAGCGCATCGCTTTGCAACGCATCAAAGGCGAAGCCAAACCCGAAGTCTTACCCGAAGACAATTTCCCGCCGGTCACTGATACCAGCCCGGAGGCCTGGCAACAGAGCCTCGCCGAACTCGAAGCGACCAACGTCGCGCTGCGCGAAACGCTCGGGCAGATAGACGAAGCGCAACTCAACGACATCGTGCAAGGGCAGAGCTATTCCATCTACTTTCTCTTTCACGGCGTCATTCAACATGACCTCTACCACGCGGGGCAGATCGCACTGCTCAAAAAGATGGTCGGCAGTCAGTTGCCTATAATCGGGTAGGCAAACCCGGTCGGACGCCGCTCTTCGGCAACCAGCCGCAGACAACCAATGATCCGGCAAAGGAATTCGCAATGAGTACTGCACCTAATAAAATCATTTATTCGATGGTTGGGCTGGGCAAATACTACGACAAGAAGCCCGTCCTTAAAGACATCTATCTTTCTTACTTCTACGGCGCGAAGATCGGCGTGCTCGGATTAAACGGCGCAGGCAAAAGCTCGCTGCTGCGCATCATTGCGGGCGTGGATAAAGAGTATGTCGGCGAAACGGTGCTTTCGCCCGGCTACAGCGTCGGCTACCTCGAACAAGAACCGCAACTCGACGACGCAAAGACTGTCAAAGAGACGGTCGAAGAAGGCGTGCAAGAGATCGTCAACCTGCTCAAAGAGTACGACGAGATCAATGCCAAGTTTGCCGAGCCACTGAGTGATGACGAAATGAATGGCTTGCTCGAACGGCAAGGTCAAGTGCAAGACAAACTCGATGCGGCGAGCGCGTGGGATTTGGATAGCCGGTTAGAAATGGCGATGGACGCCTTGCGCTGCCCGCCGGGAGATACGCCCGTAAAGGTATTGTCGGGCGGCGAACGGCGACGCGTCGCCCTGTGTCGGTTGCTACTCAAGCAGCCCGACATTCTCTTGCTCGACGAGCCAACCAACCACCTCGATGCCGAAACCGTCGGCTGGCTCGAACAGCATCTGCAACAGTATCCCGGCACTGTTATTGCGGTTACGCACGACCGCTACTTTTTGGATAACGTCGCCGGTTGGATATTGGAACTCGATCAAGGTCGCGGCATCCCGTGGGAAGGCAATTACTCGTCTTGGTTAGAGCAGAAACAGCAGCGGCTGGCGCGCGAAGAGAAGGCCGAATCGCAACGCGTCAAGACATTGGAACGAGAGTTAGAGTGGATTCGCATGTCGCCGAAAGGTCGCCATGCGAAATCGAAGGCGCGCATCAAAGCCTACGAAGAGTTGCTCAATCAAGAGAGCGACAAACGCGCACGCGAACTGGAAATTTACATCCCGCCCGGCCCTCGGCTGGGCGACATCGTCATCGAAGCCGACGGCGTCAGCAAAGCCTATAGCGAAAAGATTCTCTTCGAGGGTTTGTCTTTTCGCTTGCCGCCCGGTGGCATCGTCGGCGTCATCGGCCCGAACGGTGCAGGCAAGACGACGCTCTTCAAACTCATCACCGGACAAGAGACGCCTGATAGCGGCGCTTTCAAAACCGGCGAGACCGTCAAGCTTGCATATGTAGATCAGAGCCGAGAACTCGACTCGAAGAAGACTCTTTGGGAAGAGATTTCCGGCGGCGAAGAGATGATTAAGCTCGGCGCTCGTGAAGTGAACTCGCGTGCCTATGTGGCGCGGTTTAATTTCTCGGGCAGCGATCAACAAAAGCGCGTCGGCGGACTATCAGGCGGCGAACGCAATCGCGTGCATCTGGCGAAGATGCTCAAAGAGAGCGCCAACGTCATCTTGCTTGACGAGCCAACCAACGATTTGGATGTCAACACGATGCGCGCCCTCGAAGAAGCGTTGGAGAACTTCGCAGGCTGCGCCGTCATCATCAGCCACGACCGCTGGTTTTTAGATCGCATCGCAACCCATATCTTGGCCTTCGAAGGCGACAGCCGAGTCGTCTACTTCGATGGCAACTATTCCGAATATGAAGCCGACCGCAAAGCGCGACTCGGCGAAGCAGCCAATCAACCCCATCGCATCAAGTATCGTCAGTTGACGAGGGAGTAAAGGAAAACGTTGAGCGAAACGAAAAGCATCATCATCTACACCGACGGCGCGTGCATCGGCAATCCGGGGCCGGGAGGTTACGGCGCCGTGCTGCTCTATAACGGCAACCGCAAAGAATTGTCGGGCGGCTATCGCCTCACCACTAACAATCGCATGGAAATTTTGGCGGCCATCATCGCGCTTGAATCTCTCAAAGATCGCTGCCGCGTCACGCTGCACACCGATTCGCAATATCTGGTCAATGCGATTGAGCAAGGCTGGGCAAAGAAATGGCGCACCAATCGCTGGATGCGGAATAAAAAGGATAAGGCCATCAATCCCGATCTGTGGGCGCGCTTGCTTGGCCTCTGCGACCAGCACGATGTCAATTTCGTCTGGGTGAAAGGCCACGCCGGAAACCGAGAGAATGAACGCTGTGACCGCTTGGCATGGCAAGCGGCGAATCAAAGCGGCTTGCCGGTGGATACCGGCTACGAATCCGTAAGGGAAGATCGAACCTCGCCTGCCACGCTGTTTTCATAAAGCCGATGAATGAGGAACTCAAGAAGAAGGCCGAAGCTCTGGGCGTAGATAAAATCCGCCGCCACATCTTTTTGTGCTGCGATCAAACGAAGCCGAAGTGTTCGGATAAAGAGGCCAGTCTGGCATCATGGGAGTACCTGAAGCGGCGGCTCAAAGAGTTGCACCTCACCGGCGAAGGCGGCATCTATCGCACCAAAGCCAACTGCTTGCAGGTCTGCGCCGACGGGCCGATTGCCGTCATCTACCCCGAAGGTACGTGGTATCACTCCTGCACGCCGGAGGTGATTGAGCGCATCATTCAAGAGCATCTGATCGCAGGCAATCCGGTCGCCGAGAATCTGCTAATCACCAACGAGTTGAAAGGCATGGACGGGGATTCGTAACTCCTACGCATTCGTCAACGCGGCGAAGCTGTCAATCCGGCTCCATCCTGATCGGTTTATTTGGTTATGGCGTATTCGTTTTCCATCAAAGCGCCGGGCGATGAGAAAAAAAAGACCTGGCGCGAGCGGTTTGCGGTGCTCAAGAATATCCCGCCGCTGCTTCGCCTCGTCTGGCAGACGCATCGCGGCTATACAACGGCGATGCTGCTGTTGCGACTGTTGCGCTCGCTCATCCCGGTCGTTTCGCTTTGGGTCGGCAAACTTATCATTGATACGGTCGTCGCCTCGCTCACGACGACGCCGGACTATGCGAAGCTTTGGCGACTCGTCGCCATTGAACTCCTCTTCGTCGTTGCCAGTGAAGCGCTCGCCCGCGCCTCGTCGCTGGTTGAAAGCTTGCTCGGCGACCTCTTCTCGAATCACATCAGCATCAAGCTCATGCAGCACGCGGCGACGCTTGATCTCTATCATTTCGAAGACCCGCAGTTTTATGACAAGCTTGAACGCGCCCGCCGCGACACGTTCGGGCGTATGGGGTTGATCGAGCAACTCTTCACGATGGCGCAAAGCCTGCTCACGCTCTTCTCGCTCGGCGTCGCGCTCTTCGTCTATATTCCCGGCCTGCTCATTCTATTGGTCATTGCCACCATCCCGGTCTTTTTGGGCGAGACGCATTACGCTTCGATGGAATACTCGCTGCTCTATCGTTGGACGCCGCAGCGACGCCTGCTCGACTATCTGCGCTACGCAGGCGCAAGCGACCGCACGGCCAAAGAGGTGCAACTGTTCGGGCTGTCAAATTGGATCATCGAACGGTATCGCAAACTGGCAACGCAGTTTTATGACGAAAACAAACGGCTCTCGATTCGCAAAGCGCTGGTCAGCACCGGGTTGTCGCTCATCGGCACGCTCGGCTATTACGCCGCTTACGTCATCATCCTGATGCGAGCGATGGATAAGGTGATTACCATCGGGACGTTGACCTTTTTGAGCATCTCGTTTGCGCAGAGTCGCGGTTTAATTCAAGGCTTACTGATGGGGGCAAGCCGCATCTACTTTCACAGTCTCTACCTCAAAGACCTCTTCGACTTCTTCGAAGAGAAGCCTTCGATCACCTCGCGCCCCGATGCCCGTATGGTATCGCAGCCCATCAAAGAGGGATTTATCTTCGAAGACGTTGGCTTTCGCTATCCGGGCAGCGATAACTGGGCAGTGCGACACGTATACTTTCACTTGCGGCCAGGCGAGCGCGTCGCCTTCGTGGGTGAAAACGGTGCAGGCAAAACGACGCTCACCAAATTACTGGCGCGACTCTATGATCCGACCGAAGGGCGCATCTTGCTTGATGGCGTTGACCTGCGCGATTACGATCTGATGTCGCTCAGGCAAGCGATTGGCGTGATCTTTCAAGACTTCGTGCGCTACGACTTGCGACTGGAAGAGAACATCGGCGTCGGCGAGATTGATGAAGTGCGCGACTATCTGGATTCGGCCTCTGACTTCAAACTTGCCGACCTCAAAAAAGCGGAGCCAGCCCATGAGCAAAGCGACGAGCGCGTTCCTCTTCGCATCACCTCGGCGGCGGACAAATCACTCGCGTCCAGTCTATTGCCGCGACTGACTGCGCGCTACAAGCAGATGCTCGGACGCCGCTTTGATAGCGGCGTAGATTTGTCCGGCGGCGAATGGCAGAAGATCGCGCTCGCCCGCGCCTATATGCGTGACGCGCAGGTCTTGATTTTAGACGAGCCGACGGCGGCGCTGGATGCGCGCGCCGAGTATGAAGTCTTCGTGCGTTTTTCCAACCTTGTACAGGGACGCATGGCGATCATTATTTCGCATCGCTTTTCGACCGTCCGAATGGCCGACCGCATCATCGTCTTGCAACATGGCGCAGTGATCGAAGAAGGCACCCACGCTGAACTCGTCCAACGCGGCGGCCTCTATGCCGAACTCTTCACCATGCAAGCAGAGGGGTATCGCTAGCCTAATGCGCCTCCGTCGGTAGCCCGTCCGTAAGATGGAGATTATTGCATCCGCGCGTTCTCTTACGGACGGGTAACGGTTTGCTCATTGCTTCTTTGCGATCTTCTCGCTCTATCCACAGCCGTTACCTTGCGATCTTGATCGAAAGCGACTGCGTGTCGCTGGCGCGCGGCGAGCGACTATCGCGCACGCGCACGACGAAGCTGAAGGCTCCTTTTTTCGTCGGCGTGCCGCTGATCACGCCGGTCGTCGCGTTCAAGGTCAGGCCGGGCGGCAAAGTGCCGGAAGCCAATGACCAAGTGTACGGCAGCACACCGCCGGTTGCTTGCACCGTTTGGCTATAGACAACATTGCGTTGACCGCCGGGCAGACTCGTCGTTGTGATGTCGAGCGGCGCAATGGGCGGCGCGGTGATGGAGATTGAGAATTGTTTGGCGTTGGTACTCGCAGGGTTTTGCGAATCGCTCACTTGAACGGTAAAGGTCGCATTTCCCGCGCTGGTCGGCGTGCCGCTAATTCCGCCCGTCGCCGCATTGAGCGCAAGCCCCGCAGGCAAACTGCCAACCGTGACCGCCCAAGTGTAAGGTGTGACGCCTCCGGTGGCCGCAAAGGTTGAGGCATAGGCTGTGCCGACTGTGCCATTTGGCAAACTCGTTGTGGTTATGGAAACCGGAGAAGGCGGTGGCGGCGTCGCGCTTTGCCGTTCGTATGCACCGATGTCGAGTGCGCCGCTTGTAGGACGGCTCTGACTCGATTGATGCTTCACATACTGACGGATGACGAAGTTTACAGTAGCAATATTCGAATGCAGAGTAGTTCCAGCGTTAATGCAATTCGATGCCGAAGCGAGGTTATAATCTTGTCCGGCTTCGTTCACGAAACCCGGAGAGGAGCCAAGTACGGACGTGCCGTTATCATTGATGACCCCTGCCAGTGTACCGAAGGTTTGCACATAGCCCGCCTTGAACCAGTTGTGACTCATATTCAAAACGCCGGAACTATCAACGAGGGAAACGGTGTTTCCCGCTGCCGTCGCATAGACGATGTTATTGCGAAAGTCGCAGACTTCGTCATTGGTCGAAAGCCGCATCAGCGTCGTGCGATCTGTGCGCGTCGAAACCAGCGTGTTGTTGTAAAAATAGAGCATACCTTTGCGATAGTTGGCCGTCGTTGCGCCATCGCCGCCGTAATGTGTGACCTGGCGATTGCCCGCCGCATCCGGTTCGATCAAGACATTGCCGTAGACGAAGGTTTCGCGGTAGCGCGGGTCATTGCGAATCAAGCTGCTGTCTTCGCCTTCGACCAAATCGAGTTGGCGGTTGCCGCCTTCGATCCAGTTGTAGCGCACGACCAGCCCTGCCGAACGATCTTTCAAATTATTGCCGGGACAGTTGGCGCGCAATGCGCCAAAGCGGTTGTACTGAAAGGTGATGCCGATGGCGGCAGTGTAGTTGTTATGTTGAAAGATGCTGCCTTCGATGCCGTTATCGTAGATGTAATTGCCTTCGACTAAGATATTGCGCGACGCTAGAGCATCGCTGGACGCAACGAAGAAACCATTGCCGCTATCTCGAATGATGCAATTGCGAATGGTGATATTCTCACCTTTTTCGATGTAGATCGAAGACGCGCTGGTTGAATAGGTCTGCGTCGTGCCGTTGGCGGCAGTGAAGGTGTAGGGCGGACGCGCGCTTTTAATATCGAGGTTTTCCAGCGTGATGTATTGCGGCAGCGTGTCGGGCGGGTTGTTTGCGCCGCCGATTTTAATGACGCTGCGTTCCTGATTCCAATAGTTGAGCGCCGAGCGAGTGGTTGCGCCATTGCCGTCAATGATCGGCAGTTCGCCGTTCGGCCCCAAAACGCCGCGCACGGTGATGGGGGCAAGCTGCGTGCCTTGCCGACAGATGACGAACTTCTCTTTGTAGGGCGTCGTGCGCCAGTGAATCAAAACCGTATCGCCGGGTTGCAAGGATTCCCATGGAACTTGGCCAATCGAAGCGAAGGTTTTACCGGGTCCGACTTCGAAGAGATTGCCTTGCGCCCGGCTGGTCGAAGTGAAGGACAAGAGTGCAAAGGTAAGCGTGAGCGAGAGAACAGAAATGGCTATGAGAGCTTTCTTCACAGGTTGCGCCTCCTCAGACGAGTTGTAGTCAGTGGCCGATGGCCAATGTTGGGCAAAGAGATGGTGAAGCCAATTTGAATCCGGTGAGGTGAAAAGGTACGGCTAATGGGAAACAGCTTGCGGGAGCAGAGTTATTATTATGCCGACAGGCCATGCGAGGATGTTGGCCTGCGCGGATTGTAGCAGAACGAAGAAGTCAGGCAATAGAAAAATGTAGAGTTTCATGCGCGTTCAGGAGTTTCAAAGTTCTAAATCATCCAACACGAGAATCGTCAATTCTGTCACGCGCCGCCAATTGCCCTCGTTCGTCAAGAAGGCTTCGCAGCCAGCCTGTAGGGCAACCGCGACCTGCATAGCATCGGTCAAACTCAAATTGTATTTGGCCCACAACTCTGCGGCTCGCTTACCAGCCTCCGCATCAATGGGTAAGCAAGTGGTGTTGGCATCGGAAAGGATTTGCTCACTGAAATCGAGTTGTAGTTGCGTCAGGTTTTGCCGATAAGGGATGACCAAAACTTCGGCAAGCGTAACCGGCGAAGTGATCGCTTCAACCATTCCGTTATCGGTTCGGTCAAAGATGTCAGCGACAAGACCGAAGTATATTGGGTGATTCTGGACAGAGTAGATAACCGGTGACGTATCTACGAAGAGGCGAAGAGTTGTTTTGCAGCGCGGTTTGGATGTTCATGCGTTAGCGTTGGCTTTCACGCCTTGCGTCTGCCTCCCGGCGATATTGTGAAACCCATTCTTGTGCATCCGTGCCACGCAGCAGATTGGGGGCAATGCCCGCGATATTCCGTCAGCGACGGCGCGACTTGGCTGCCGTGTAATCCGCGCACAGACTTTCAACAAGGCGGGATACAAGCAACAGCTTCTCTTGCGGCGAAAGCTGCTCTGTTTGTTCGATGACCTGTTCCAGTTCTGCCATATGCTTACTTCTCGTCGGGCATTGCAATCGAACTCTCCCCGATTCTGTAGCCCTATTTTATTTAGGATTTTCCTGAGCCTCAGTCGCTTTGGTCGTAGGCTGAGATTATCCCAGCCCGACCGGACATAAACGCAATTGCTCGATG